>DAHVFI010000191.1 GCA_027317045.1 Gammaproteobacteria bacterium | reverse complement strand
CCTCACCATCGAGGATCCCATCGAATACAACCACCCCAACGCCCTGTCCATTATCAACCAGCGGGAAATCGGCCAGGACACGTTGTCTTACGCCAACGCTCTCAAACAATCCCTGCGCGAAGCACCGGATATCGTCGTGATCGGCGAGTGCCGCGACCGGGAAACCATGGAAGCCTCGATTCAATTGGCCGGTACCGGCCAGCTTGCTATTTCTACCTTGCACGCCAACAACGCGCACCAGACCATGGACCGCATCATCAACATGTTCCCCGAGCAGATGCATAAGCAGCTGCTCTTGGATCTGTCCATCAATTTGCGGGCGATCGTTTCGCAGCGTTTGGTGATGGGCAAGAATGGCCGGCGGCTGGCGGCGGTGGAAATCATGATGAACACACCGCATATCTCGGACCTGATTCTCAAGGGCCAGATAGATCGGATCCGCGAAGCCATGGAAGAAAGTTCCGAACCCGGCATGCAATCCTTTGATGAGGCATTGCATCGCCTCTACAGGGACAGCAGGATCACGCTTGAGGAAGCCCTGCGATATGCCGATTCCCGCGCTAATTTGGAAGCCAAGATCAATTTTGGATAACCGACGTAGATAGCGATTCTGATTGCAACGTGAAGGCAAAAAACGTGAGCAATAGAAAAAGTTTAAAAGTTTTGACGGCCATGCTGCTGTCAGCAGCGGTTTTTCTAGCCAGCGCACAGGCGGCGCCTCCCGCACCGCCACCAGTACAGGCGTTCTTTTCCTATCCGCAGATATCGGATGTGCAGATATCACCGGATGGCCGCTATCTGGCCATGGTGGTGGCCGATGACAAAACCGGCGAAGACCGCAAAGGTATTGCGATTCTTAACCGTAGTGATCTCAAAGTCACGGCAGGTTTCCATACCATTGGCGATCAGGAAATTTATGATTACTGGTGGGCAAATGACGAACGTTTGCTGGTGGCCACTGCTATCCAAACCGGTAGCCTCGACAGCCCATTGCCCGACGGTAAGCTGTATGGCATCAACGTGGACGACACCCGGCTCAAACTCCTGATGGGTCAGGTGCCGAGTACTGACCAGGAATTCACCCGTGTGCATGCCCAGCATGAAATCCATTTCTTCTTGCGCATGCTGTATATCCCTCCGGATGATGCCAAACAGGTCATCGTCCAAACCGAATCGGATACCGGGTTTCGAAATCAGCCTGACCAAGCTTACTCACTGGATATCTACGATGGCACGCTGAGGAATATTGCCCAGTCGCCGGCCGCAAACGGCACGCTGCTCACTGATAATGCCGGTGCGGTGCGTTTAGCGATCGGGTCCAATACGCTTAACGGACTGGCCAAGTTTTTTTATCGTGCCTCCGGGGATAGTCTTGATTGGAAGGATTTAAGTGTTCTTTACAAGCAGGATGACCCGGCTGATTCTCCATTACGGCCCCTGGGGTTTGATGCAGGCAACAAAAACATTTATTGGCTGGGGCGCACGCCCTCTTCGACACTGGGTTTGTATACGCTTGACCCCAACACCCTCAAAACAACATTGTTGTTTGGCGACCCTGATTTTGATGTAGATGATAATGTGATCTGGTCGTTTGATTGGCGGAAGACTCGCAAGATCATCGCTGTAATGACCATGCCAGGCATGCCTGCCTTGCATATTCTTGATGGCGATTCACTCAAGGCCGGGTATCTGGCCTCGTTGTACGATGCGTTTCCCGGCGAGATTGTGGATATCACCAGCAATTCCCGCGATGGCTCGCTCATGGTGGTCTATGTCTACAGCGACCGTAATCCAGGCTCTTACTACCTTTTTAATGCCAAGAAAAGCAAGGTATCGCTGCTGTTCAATGCCTTGCCGGATATCAATACGCAGAAGATGGCGAATATGCGGCCAGTAACCTTCAAGGCCAGGGATGGCGTGACTTTACACGGCTACCTGACG
>DAHVFI010000186.1 GCA_027317045.1 Gammaproteobacteria bacterium | reverse complement strand
GCGGTGTTGATACCGCGCACCAGCCGGTTCAACAGCGGTACTCGCAGCTTATAGCGGTCCCAGCGCCGGCGCACATCGGGTTTCTTGAGCGCGCGCCGCACGATGACGGACAGGATAATCAGCGCAATGATCAGATAGATGCCATAGCTGTGCAGGAAGTGGCTGATGCCGATCAGCGCCAGCGTCAGGAACGGCAGGCTCTGGCCGGTGTGCGAATAAACCTGGGTGACACGCGGCACCACATAAGCCATCAGGCCCGCGACCACCAGGATCGCCATGACCGTGAGCAGCAGCGGATAGATCATGGCGAGCGTCATTTTCTGACGTAACTGCTGGCGGTTCTCGGCGTAATCCGCCAGCCTTTCAAGTACGTTGTCCAGATGACCGGAATGTTCGCCGGCGGCCACCGTAGCGCGGAAAATTTCCGGAAATACATGCGAGAACTGGGCAAGGCCATACGCCAGGGTATGGCCTTCCATGACCCGGGCACGCACCGCCAGCAACATGCTCTTGAGGCGTGATTTCTCGCATTGCTGCGACGCCACCAGCAAGGCTTCTTCGACCGGCATGGCGGAACGTACCAGGGTCGCCAATTGACGCGTGATCAGGGCTAGATCCGCGGCACTGATGCCGCGGCCCAGAGTGAACCGGCGGCCTGCTTGTCCTTCCCGTTCGGCGGCTTCGCTGATGACGAGCGGCGTCAGGCCTTGCTCACGCAACTGCTGGCGCACCTGCCGCGGTGTGTCGCCTTCCACCACGCCTTTGCGTTCGTGGCCGCCGCTGTCCAATGCAGTGTATTCGAAGGCGCCCATGTCAATAAAAAACGAGGGGTGAGGGGTAAGGAGTGAGGGGTAAGTAAATAAAAAGCGAGATAAAAATAGGGAGCGGGCTGTGAAAATTGGTCAGCTTGCAGCTATAACTACCATTCTTGAGCACGTCGCACCTCACGCCTCACTCCTTACCGTGCGTTCGTACGGTGAACGCATCAATCCTCACGCGTCACGCGCAAGACTTCCTCGATACTGGTCTCGCCGGCCAACACGCGGCGTTTGCCGTCCTGGCGGATGCTGGGTGTATGGGTGCGTGCATAGTGTTCCAACTGCTGTTCACCGCTGCCGTCATGGATCATGCTGCGCATGTGCTCGTCCACGATGACCATTTCGTAGATGCCGGTACGGCCGCGATAACCGCTGCGATTGCAATTTTCACAGCCTGCCGGCCGATAGAGCGTCGGCGGTTTGTCATGCGGCAGGCCCAGGACCTTGCACTCGCGCTCGCCGGCAGAGTAAGGCTGTTTGCACTCGGGACAGAGAATACGTACCAGCCGTTGCGCCAGCATGCCAAGCAGACTGGAAGATAACAGGAAGGGTTCCACGCCCATGTCGCGCAGACGCGCGATGGCGCCCACGGCGGTGTTGGTGTGCAGGGTCGAGAGCACCAGATGGCCGGTGAGGGACGCCTGCACCGCGATCTCGGCGGTTTCCAAATCACGGATTTCGCCCACCATCACCACATCCGGGTCCTGGCGCAGGATGGCGCGCAGACCGCGGGCGAAAGTCATATCCACGCGGATGTTCACTTGGGTTTGGCCGATGCCGTCAATGTAATACTCGATGGGGTCTTCCACCGTCATGATGTTGCGGCTGCGATCGTTCAGGCGGGTGAGGGCCGCGTACAAGGTAGTGGTCTTGCCGGATCCGGTCGGACCAGTGACCAGGATAATGCCGTGAGGAATATGGATCAGCTCATCGAGGAGCTGCCGGGTCTCTGTCTGCATTCCCAGGTGTTCCAGTTCCAGCCGGCCAGCCTGCTTGTCCAGCAGCCGCAGCACCACGCGTTCGCCGTGACCGGAGGGGATGGTACTGACG
>DAHVFI010000202.1 GCA_027317045.1 Gammaproteobacteria bacterium | reverse complement strand
GCAACTGCCCCCCTGCCGGGTGTCGCCGGTGAAGCTGTCCGTTGCGAGCGCTTCGGCGTCGGCGCTGGGTGCATTGAAGAAATTCGGCTGCGGGCCGTTGAATTGCAGAGGAATGGCCAGCGATATCCCGCGCGCAGGATCGAAGCTGCAATGGTGATTGTCCATTTCAAATCGCAGGAGGTTCACAGGAAATGCGCCTTGTCGAGATTGAGCCACTCCAGCGCCGTGCCGTGCAGCAGGCGTTCCTCGGTGTTCGTGTCCAACTGCATGGATTCAATGAGTTGACCGGGCACAGGTTCGCCCAACGGGAAGGGATAATCGCTGCCCAGGGCAATACTGTTTGCGCCCATCAGGGCCATCATATAACGCAGCATGCCCGCGTGATGTACCAGTGAATCCACGTAGAACCGGCCCAGATAGCTCATGGGATTGATCTTGTTATCCACGGCGCACAGGTCCGGACGTACCTGGAAGCCGTGTTCGATGCGCCCTACGGTGGCCGGGAAGGCACCGCCGCCGTGGGCGAAGCACACGCGCAGTTTCGGCAGGCGTTCGAACACACCGCCGAAAATCATGGAACACACGGCCAGGGAGGTTTCCGCCGGCATGGCTACCAGCCAGGGTGTCCAGTATTTCTTCGTGCGTTCTTTCGCCAGCATATCCCAGGGGTGCACGAAGATTGCCGCCCCGAGTTCTTGTGCGGCCTCGAATACCGGAAACAGCGCGGGATCATCGAGATTCATGCCATTCACATGGGAGCCGATCTGCACCCCGGGAAACTTCAGTTCCTTCGTGCAGCGCTCCAATTCCCGGATGGCCAGCGCCGTTGACTGCAACGGCAGGGTGCCGAGACCAATAAAGCGCTGCGGGTGCTCCGCGACGACGCCGGCCATGTGATCATTCAATAGCCGTGACAGGTCCAGGGTGTCCTGCGGTTTCGCCCAGTAACTGAACATCACCGGCACTGTGGATAATACCTGCACACTCACGCCGTGCGCGTCGCATTCCCGCAGCCGTACCCGTGGATCCCAGCAGTTGGCCTGCACCTCCCGGAACAGCTTACCGTCTTTCAGCATGCGGGCGCAGCCGGGGCCGTGGTGCTCCAGCTGCATGAAGCCGCCGTAACCGTAGCGTTCTTTCAGATCCGGCCAGTTATCCGGCAGGAGGTGGGTGTGGATATCAACCTTGAACATAACGATCATTATCCCCCTCGCCCCTTTCAGGGGAGAAGGGTTGTGCTTGTAATCTCGACAAAATACTCTCCAGCACAATTTTGGTGTTGTTCAGTACATCATTATTCCGGAATCGCAGCACTCGGAATCCCTGATTATTCATATAAGCGGTTCGAGCATTATCGTGAACAATTGCTGATTCTATCGAATGTTGGCCATCATCAATTTCCACGATCAACCAGCGATAGCGAGGTCTTGCTTTGGGTAGCGCTGTTCCATGCCCCCCTCACCCTAACCCTCCCCTAAGGGGGCGAGGGAGGTCTCTTTGCAGGGGCCTGCATCACCGTTCCGCATTGCTTGCAGGTGCGGTGTTCCAGGCTGCCGAAGAACCGGTCGAACACCGGTGGGAATTGGGTTTCGATGTTGGTGAGGTGAAAGTATTCCGCATACAGCTTGCCATGGCATTTCTCGCAGAACCACAGCAGTCCATCCTGTTCCTCCGGCAGGCGCGGGCGCTCGATGACCAGGCCCGCAGTATTGTCGAAGCGTTGCGGCGAATGAGGGAGGTGCGGCGGGATCAGCAGGATCTCGCCCTCGTGGATAGGAATATCCGCTGGTTTGCCGTTCTGCATGGTCCTGAGCAGCATGTCACCCTCAAGCTGGTAGAAAAACTCCTCGCCGGGATCGTCGTGGAAGTCCTTGCGGGAGTTGGGTCCGCCCACCACCTGCACCACAAAGCCGGTATCCGTATAGATGCGCTTGTTGCCGACCGGCGGCTTCAGGAGATGCCTATGGTCATCGATCCATTTCCTGAAGTTGATGGGCGTCAGGTCCCACATGATTGCACCTCCATTTTGGCGGGGAAGCATTGGGCACCCTCACCCGCTGCTGCTCTGCAGCAGCGACCCTCTCCCGGCGGGAGAGGGGATTAAAGAATCAGTTATTTTAGATAGTCGCGATACATTTCAGTTCGATGGCGATAGCTGTCGGCAGCGCGGTGACTTGCACCGTGGTGCGGCAGGGTTGGTTGTCTTTGAAATAATCGGCGTAAATCCGATTGTAGGTGGCAAAGTCGCGTTGCATGTCCGTGAGGAACACGGTTACGTCCACCAGCTTGTCCCAGCTTGAGCCGGCATCCTCGAGGATCAGGCGTACATTTTCGAACACCGAACGGCACTGGGCCTCGATGTCATAGCTGAGAATATTGCCGGTGGCATCCATTTTTACACCCGGGATATCCTTGCTGCCGCGTTTGCGCGGACCGACGCCGGAGAGGAACAACAGGTTACCGACACGCCTGGCATGGGGATACAATCCCACGGGCTCAGGTGCTTTCATTGAAAGTGTCGTATCGCTGTTACGCATATTTAATGCACACATTGCGCGCTTCGGTGAAGAAGCGCAGGGCTTCCCAGCCGCCCTCGCGGCCGCTGCCGGACTGCTTCACCCCGCCCATGGGTACGCGCAGATCGCGCAACATCCAGCAATTGACCCAGATGAGACCGGCTTCCAATTTGGCCGCCACACGATGACAGCGGGAGGTATTTTCGCTCCACAGGGAAGCCGCAAGACCATAGGGTGTGCCATTGGCGTAGCCGATGGCTTGTTCTTCGGTATCGAAGGGAATCAATGTAACTACCGGGCCGAAGATTTCCTCCTGGTTGGTGCGGCAGCCAGGCGGTAGATTTTCGATGACCGTAGGCTCCATGAACCAGCCGTTGGCACAGCGGCCATCCAGTTGCGCGCGTCGTCCGCCGCAGAGGATGGTACCGCCTTCTTTTTTTGCCAGTTCGATATAGCCCAATACTTTTTGTAAATGCGGCTCGGATACCAGCGCTCCTTGTTCGGTGCGCCCGTCCAGCGGATCGCCCTGGCGCAATGCCTGGACACGCGCCACGAAGGCATCGCGAAAGCGTGTATACAGACTACGCTCGACGAGAATACGCGAACCGCACAGGCAGATTTCGCCCTGGTTTGAGAATGCCGCGCGTACGCTTTCCGACACACTGGGTTCGAAATCGCAGTCGGCAAACACGATGGTAGGATTCTTGCCGCCCAATTCCAGCGAGAGTTTCTTGAATTTCGGTGCGGCGCGGCTGGCGATGTCAGTACCGGTGTTGGTGCCGCCGGTAAAGGAGATAGCTTTTACGTCCGCATGCTCCACTAGTGCCGTGCCCGCTTTTGGACCGAGACCATGCACCACATTCAATACACCTGCCGGTAATCCCGCCTCGATGCACAGTTCTGAAAATAGAAAAGCGGTCATGGGCGTGATCTCGGAGGGTTTCGCCACCACGCAATTGCCGGCGGCGAGTGCCGGCGCGATCTTCCAGGTGAACAGGTAAAGCGGCAGGTTCCAGGGAGAGATGCAGCCGACCACGCCGAGCGGCGAACGCAGCGTGTAGTTGATGGCGCCGGATTCCATGGCGTGGGATTCGCTGGCGAATTGCGATGCGGCGGCGGCGAAAAAGCGCAGATTGGCCACGGCTCTTGGGATATCCAGGCTGCGCGCGAGCGCGATGGGCTTGCCGGAATCCAGGCTCTCGGCGCGCGCCAGATTTTCCAGATCGCGCTCGACCAATGCCGCCAGTTTGTGCAGCCATTTGCCGCGTTCCGCGGCGGGGGTGGCTGACCAGCCCGGAAATGCGTGCTGGGCGGCGGCCACGGCGTTATCGATGTCGGTTTTGTGGGAATCGGGAATGCGCGCATAGGCTTGGCCGGTGGCCGGTTCGAAATCCTCCAGCCAGCCGCCGGCAGCGGAGGAAACGAGTTTGCCGCCTATGTAGTTCGAGAGATTTTTCATCTTACAGGCTCTGGATACGGCCGCCGTCCACCGGCAGGTTGATGCCATTGATGTAACTCGCGGCGGGCGAGGCGAGGAATGCAATCGCGGCGGCGGTTTCTTCCGGCTCCGCGAAACGTCCGAGCGGAATGAGCGCCATGGCTTCCTTTTCGATGTCGGCGATGGAACGCTGCTCTTTTTCCGCGCGTGCCTTGAACAGACTCTCGATGCGCGGAGTGCGGGTAAAGCCGGGCAGTACGTTGTTGACGGTGATGCCATGAGGAGCGAGTTCGCCGGCCAGGGTCTTGGCCCAGCCGGCCACGGCCCAGCGCACGGTGTTCGACACACCCAATCCCTTGATAGGTTCTTTCACCGAGGTGGAGATCACATTGATAATGCGGCCGTAGCGGGAGGCTTGCATGCCGGGCAGCAACGCCTGCACCAGCATCTGGCCGCAGAGCATCAGGCGCGTGAAAGCCTTTTGATACTCCGCCACGCTTGCGGTATGCGCGGGGCCGCCGGGCGGGCCGCCGGAATTGTTGACCAGGATGTTTGCTGAGTGGTGGGTTTGCAACCATTGGCTGAGCGCGGTCGCGAGTGTCTCAGGCTGGTCGAAGTCGGCGGTGAAATAATCGTGTTTTTGTCCGTTGCCCGCGTCGAGGCGTGCGCGCATCGCCTTAAGCTTGTCTTCGGAGCGGGCTACCAGTGTGACGTTCGCCCCCAGTTCCGCCAAGGCGCGGGCTGCCGCCGCGCCGATGCCCTGGCTCGCGCCGCAGACCAGCGCATGCTTGCCGTCGAGGCGCAGATTCAGGATAGGCGGGCTGGAATTCATGGTCAGATTCTAAAGGAGTGCGGTTCAATCCGCTGCCGGCCGTCGGGCACCGGGACAGTCCACGCAGTAGCAGCTGCCGCTGTCACCACCGTCGAGCCGGAGGGCGGAAAGCTTGCCTCCCCAGACACAGCCGGTATCCAGTGGATAAACGTTATGCCCTTTGACCTCACCGAGGGCCGACCAATGACCGAAGAGAATATGCAGCTCGGCGCTGGCGCGGCCCGGAATCATGAACCAGGGCAGCAAGCCCCGTGTTTGTGTTCCCGGCGCACCTTTGAATGTCAGGTCCAGATCGCCTTCCGGCGAGCAGTAACGCAGGCGTGTAAAGCAATTCACGATGAAGCGCAGTCGTTCTATACCTTGCAGACTCGATGACCAGCGGTCCGGCCGGTTGCCGTACATGTGCTTGAAGAATTCGAGGTAATCATGGCCGCGCAATACGTATTCCAGTTCGTTCGCACAGGATTGCGCGGTGGCGGAATCCCATTGGGGCGGCAGGCCCGCATGGATCAGTGTGTAGCCCAGTGTCTCATCCTGGTGTAACAGCGGCCTGTGACGCAGCCAGTCCAGCAATTCATCCCGATCCGAAACAGCCAGCACTGCCTCCAAAGTATCTGTGGACTTGGGTTTGTCGATGCCGGCAGCGAGCGCCAGCAAGTGCAGATCGTGATTACCAAGTACGGACACGGCGCGCTCCCCCAGATTCTTTACGAAGCGCAAGACCTCCAAAGATTGCGGCCCACGGTTGACCAGATCACCGGTGAACCAGAGTGTATCGTCGGTGGGATTGAAGTTGAGCCGCTCCAGCAAACGCCGCAGATCGTCGTAGCAGCCCTGTACATCACCGATGGCGAAGACTGCCATCAGTGCAGCAAACCCGGTACTGCAAGACGGAACGGCGCAATGGGCGCATCGAAATGTTCGCCTTGGTCGTTCACCAGCTGATAGGCACCCTGCATGGCGCCCACCGGTGTCTCCAGCACCGCGCCGCTGGAATAACGGTATCCTTCTCCGGGCTTTAAATGCGGCTGCTCGCCCACAACGCCTTCACCGCGCACTTCCTGTACCTTGCCGTTGGCATCGGTGATGAGCCAGTGACGGGTCAGGAGTTTGGCCGGCAGTGAGCCCTGGTTGCGGATGGTGATGGTGTAGGCGAATACAAAGCGGTTCTGGCCAGGGTCCGATTGGGCCGGCACAAAGGCGGTCTCAACGTCCACATGGATATTATTGGCGGGCATTTCGGTCATGAATGAGGGAATGAGCTTGAGGGGGCAAGCCCTATTTTATCGAAAACTGCCGGCTTATCGGCAGGTAGATAAAGTTGGGATAAATGTGGTCAATTCAGCCGCACCGCCAGGACATCGCAAGGCGCCTTATGCAGCAGGGATTTCTCGGTGGAGCCCAGCAACAGTGCCAAGCCGTGGCGCCCGTGGCTGCCTAGCACCAATAAATCGGCCTGTTCCTCGACGGCCACGCGCAGAATCTCGACCTTGATATTTCCCACCTCCACTCGCCGGGGGGCGGATTTCAGACCCAGGCTGTCGCATAGGGCATCCAGCCGATGGCGGGCGCCTTGTACCAGTTCCCCTTCCAGGTCCACAGGCGGCGGCAGCAGTGCTTCACCGGCGGGGTCCACAGGAATGAACTCCACGACATGCACAAAGCTGAGCTTGGCATCGCAGCGGGCAGCCAGGTCATGCCCACGGCGGCTCACGGCCGGGCTGTCCTCGGAGAGGTCCACGGCAACGAGAACATGGCTATAAACACTCATAAAGCACTTCCTGAATTTGCGGGTAGCGACGTTTTAAGCGCTCGCTGCGGACATTGCAAGGCTCCTGGCTCTGCAGTGCCTTTATACCCCATCCGCCAAACGTGCGTAATCCACGGCCCTCAGGGTTTCGGGACGGGCCGCGGGGTCCAGGCCGGCGCGGAGGATGGCGGATTCGTCCGCTAGACCCCGCAGCGCGTTGCGCAAGGTTTTACGCCGCTGGCTGAAGGCTTGATTGACCAGCGCGCTAAAGCGCGCTGGATCGCCCAGCGGAAACGGTGCTTGCGAGTGGGGTATCAGGCGCACGAAGGCGGATTCCACCTTGGGCGGCGGCGTGAACGCGCCCGCGCCGATGCTAAACAGCGGTTCCACCCGGCAGCGTGCCGAGAGCATGACGGTGAGCCGTCCATAATCCTTGCCACCCGGTGGCGCCGCCATGCGCCGCACCACTTCCTTCTGCAACATGAAATGCATATCTGCAACCACCTCCATTTGATCCAGGCAGTGAAACAGCAGGGGTGTGGAGATGTTGTAGGGCAGGTTGCCCACCAACCTGAGTTTGCGTTCCGGCGGGGCGAGGGCGTGAAAGTCGGTTTTCAGGGCGTCAGCCTGAAGGATATGCAGTTCGCCTTTGCCTTCGGCAGCTGCCCGCAGACGAGGAATCACATCCCGGTCCAATTCCACGGCAGTCAATCTTCCACAACGTTCCAGCAGCGGCAAGGTAATGGCGCCCAGGCCCGGGCCGATCTCCACCAGGAAATCCTCCGGCCGCGGATCAACGGCCAGCAGAATTTTGCTGATGATATGGCGATCGTGCAGGAAATGCTGACCGAAGCGTTTGCGCGCTTGATAACGTCGCGGGGTACCGGGTTCCATCACTTCCGTCGGCTTAATTCGATGGCCATGCGGAGTGCGGCTTCGAGGCTCGTGGGCTGGGCACGGCCGGTACCCGCCAGATCCAGCGCCGTGCCGTGGTCCACAGAGGTGCGGATGATGGGCAGTCCGAGGGTGATATTCACCGCGTGACCGAAGCCGGCATGCTTCAAGACCGGCAATCCCTGATCGTGATACATGGCGAGCACGGCATCCACGCCCGCAAGCCGTTGTTTGCTGAAGGCGGTGTCAGCAGCCAGCGGGCCGGTCAGGTGCATATCTTGCTGGCGCAGACTATCCAATACCGGCGTAATGACTTCGATTTCCTCGCGGCCCAGATGACCGCCCTCGCCGGCGTGGGGATTGAGTCCCAGCACCAGGATGTGCGGCCGGGATATACCAAATCGTTTTTGCAAACCGGCATGCAGTACGCGCAGCGTATGGGTGAGTTTTTCTTTGCTAAGGGCGCGTGGCACTTCGGACAAAGGCAGATGGGTGGTGGCCAGCGCCACGCGCAAACCGCCGGCGGCGAGCAGCATCACCGGGAACGCCGATTTGCAACGTGCAGCCAAGTATTCCGTGTGGCCGGTAAACGGGATGCCGGCGTCGTTGATGACACCCTTGTGTATCGGCGCCGTGACCATGGCATCAAAATCGCCACTCAGACAGCCATCCACAGCGCGATCCAGCATATCCAGCACATAGCGGCTATTGGCGGGGCCGGGTATTCCGGTTTTTACGGGCGCCGGGGTTTTTAAAGACAATACCCGCAGTTGACCGGCTTCTTGGGCGGGGCGTTCAGTTTGAGTGTAGGGCTTCAGTATCAGGGGCAGGTTCAGGATGCGGGCCCGCGCCATGAGCAGTTCCGGGTCGCCGATGGCGACGATGTCCGTAGCATGCGTTGTCTGAGCAAGCCGGATGCAGATATCCGGCCCGACGCCCGCCGGCTCACCGGTGGTGAGCGCAATGCGTGGTGGCGGGGCAGGCATGATTGTTGAGCGTAACGCGGCTAAATTTCCAGATGGTATTCGATGTAGGCGTAACTTTTGAGAGAGCTCAGCCACTGCTGGATGATTTCCTCGGATTTGCGCGCGTAGATAGCCTCGTAGGCCTTATTTTTTGCATAGTCCGCGGTTTGGTCTGCTGTACGTCGGCCGAGCACTTGTACGATGTGCCAGCCGAATTGGGTCTTGAACGGCTCACTGATCTGGCCCACCTGAAGCTTGTCCATTTGCGCCTGGAATTCCGGTACCATAGCGCCCGGATCCACCCAGCCCAGATCCCCACCGTTGCTGGCGGAGCCGGGATCGTCGGAATACTGCTTGGCGAGCTTGGCAAAGTCCGCCCCCGCGAGTATTTCCTTGCGCAGCTCCTCCAGTTTTGCCTGCGCCTGTGCATCCGTCATGATGGCGCTGGGCCTCAGCAGGATGTGGCGCGCATGGGTTTGGGTCACCAGCACCTTATTGTCGGCACGTTTTACATCATCCAGTTTCAGGATATCAAAGCCGCCGGGGCCCGCCAGGGGTTCGGTAATGTCGCCTGGCTGCATCCGCTGGATGACGCCGGTAAAAATGGTTGGCAGCTCTGAACCTTTGCGCCAGCCCAAGTCACCGCCCTTGAGAGCCTGCTGGCCTTGTGAATATTCCACGGCCATGGCCGCGAAGTCCGCGCCCTTTTTGAGTTTCTGATAAATGTCTTGGGCCTTTTTGCGTGTTTTCGCCACCTGTTCAGGGCTTGGATCCGACGGCGTCGAGATCAATATCTGTGAAATATGGTATTGGGAGTTGGCATTGCTGTTGGCCGCATCCGCTTCGATCTGCGCTTGCACCTCGCGAGGCGTTATATGCATCTCGTTGCTCACCAGTTGCTGCTCCAGGTTGCGGATAATGAGCTGATTGCGCAGGTTCTGGCGGAAATCGGCATAGTTGATACCTGCCTGCTGAAGTTTTGCCGGTAACTGACTCAGGGTTATGCCGTTGCGTTCAGCGATACGGTTGATGGCTTGATTGAGTGCGTCATCGCTCACGCTGATATTTTTGTTGGCGGCCTGCTGTAATTCCAGTTTGGTCATAATCATCTGATCCAGAACCTGTTTGCGCAGGACGTTCTCGGGTGGTAGTGCCGTACCCTGTTGCTGGATTTGCTTGGTGATCGCAGTGACCTGTTGATCCAGCGCGCTTTTGAGGATTACCTCGTCGTTGACTACCGCTACTATCCGGTCCAGCAGCACGCCGGTGGCGGATGCCTTGGCAATGGCCGCGGCGGTAACGGTTGATGCCGGCGGCGCGGGATTCATGACCGCCGTGGCGCTGACGTTGGGGTTGGCGTGGGGCGTGGAGGCACAGGCCTGGCATAGCAGCACGGCGGCGGCCAGCACCGCAGGCAGTCGGAGGGCGTATTTCAGCATGAACCGGGAACCTTGTTTACTGTGGTTGGGTGGTATCGGAATAGCCTAGGATACCATTTTGCAGGAAGTCATTGAGATGACGGCCGATGGTGGTGAGGCCTTTGAGCTGCAACTGGAAGAAGATCATGGCGTCGGCCTGCCCGGTCTGGGTGATATAGCGGCGATGCACAACCTGGAAGGCCCAGCAGCAACTGTCGTATTCGAATCCTGCGAAGCTTTCCAGGGTGAGCTTGTTTTGTACATCGTAATTCCAGCGTCCCACCATGCTCCAGTGGGTGCTGAGGGGCCAGGAGAACGATAGATCCGTTTGTTTCATATTCAGCAACCGGTTGTAGCGGTAGGCCAGGTTGATGACCTGGTGAAAAGCCGGTTGGTACTGGACACCGATCGAGGCCAGATCCGTCTGCCGCGTGGTTGGATCCCATTGCTGGCCGTAACTGGCGGACCAATTATCATTGAGGTTCAGGTTAATATTCCCCACCACGTCGGAAAACAGATTGGTCTGTGGTGCCACCCCCGGTAACTGTACGTAGCGGTTACTGAAATAGCGGATCTGGCCGATATCCGCCTCCAGCAGTTGCGAACCATCGGAGGCATCCAGTAAGCGGCTGGTGAGGGCATAGCTCAATTGGTTGGCATCGCCCTGACGGTCGGCGCCGTAGAAGCGGTTGTCAGTGAATAGCTGCAGGAAACTGAATTGCGGCTGCAGCGTATCGAAGAGCGGTATTTGCGACTGATCGCGGTTGGGCACATACAGATAGAACAACCGTGGTTCCAGTGTCTGTATATAGTTGCCGCTATCACCCGCATCCCGCTGGAAGAACAACCCGCTGTCAAGACTTATGATGGGGGTAACCCGGGAAAGTTCTGTGCCGGAACCGGCGGACACATTCTGATCGAGATTCCATTCGGTGACACGCAGCGCCGCGGCAGGCGTGAAGTAATAACCGGCGTTGCCGAACGTGTAACTGGCGGTGGGTTTCAGATCGAGGCGCAGAGCACCTAGCCGTTCATCCTGCTGGAACTGCACCAGCTCACTGTTGAATGCATATTGAGGTCCGCTGTTTTCAGGATCGCTCTGCCAGCTGAACAGCGTTTGAGGAAGGCGTTTGTAGGGATAACTACTGGGCGGAATGGTGGGATCCACTACCTGCCAATCCTGTATTTGAGTCGAGAAATTCAGGTTCGTTGTTGTATAGGCCAACTGCGCGTGACGTTCCTGGCTGGTGGTGGCAATGATGGCCAGGCTGTCCCCCAAATCCTGGAAATACTGGTTATCCGATACCCAGTTGTAGGCAGTATTGAAATTCCAGTTATCTCCCAACTGGGTGTTATCCGAGAAATTCAGCAGTCCGCGCTCCTGGTCGGCTAATTTGTCGTGCGGAAGATAACTTAAATCGAGTTTCCCTTTGCTGCTGTCGGTGAGATAGCGGAATTCACCACCCAAATCGATGCCGCGCTTGGTAATGATGCGCGGAATCAGTGTGGCGTCGTAGTTCGGCGCCAGGTTCAGATAATAGGGCGTCGTGACATCGGTGCCGGTGAACGTGGAAAAACCAAAGGCGGGTGCCAAGAAACCGGATTTGCGGTCATCATTCAGCGGGAAGTTAATGTAGGGTGTCCAGAAGATGGGCACACCGAAAAAATCAATGGTGACGTTGTGGCCGACACCGGTATTGGTCGCCTCATCCAGCTCCATATCCGGTGCATTCAGCATCCAGTCATGTTTCCCAACCGGGCAGGTGGTGTAGTGCATATCCGTAAGCAGGTCATGATTTTTGTCCAGGGCTTTCAGGATCTTGGCTGTGCCTCGGCCATGGCGCTTGGGCAGGGAGAATTGGGCATCGTTGAACACACCACTCGAGGTATTGAAGTTGTAATCCGCTGACGGTCCCTGCAGCAGTATATTGGATGAACTGAAATGGACCTCGCCCAGGGCATGGGTATTGCCGGTGATGCTGTTGTACCGCATGCGTTCGGCGCTCAGCTGTTTGTCTGCCTGGATCGCCCGCACGTTACCGGTAAGCAACGATTCACCGTGCACATAGCCGGTGAGCAGATCGGCCGTGACGCGGGTCGGCGGGTTGAGGGTACTGGCCGCCGCCGCTGTGGGCGGTGGAGAGGGCGGCAGGGCCGGGCAGGTAGCCCACTGATTATAGCCAATAGTGCCCGGTGGGGTACCTGCAAACAGCAGCGCGGAGGCGAGCAGTGCGGCGGCGAGGACAAGCGCGCGGCTCACATTCACCAGTAGGCTCCTGAACCGTAGGCAACGCAGGGTACAATCGCACACTTTCATAACCTGTTCAAACCACGGGAGCTCGATGGGATGTCGGAGAGGTTTGAGCAACTGCAAACCTGGGTGGCAGGAGCATTGCAGGTGCGGATGCTGAGATTGGAACCGATTTCCGCGGATGCCAGCTTCCGGCGCTATTTTCGCAGCCTTGTGGGGCCAAGATCCTACATCGTGATGGACGCGCCGCCGCCCCAGGAGGATTGCCGGCCTTTCGTGCGTATCGCTCGGTTGTTACAGGACGCGGGCGTGCATGCACCCGAAGTGCTGGCGCAGGATCTGGCGCGGGGGTTTCTTTTGCTCAGCGATTTGGGGCAGAAAACGTATCTGGATGTGCTCAAGGCCGACAATGCTGATGCCTTGTTCACCGATGCCATGGGTACTTTGATTCGCTGGCAGCTGGCCAGTCGGGCGCAGGTATTGCCAGCTTATGATCGCGCCCTGCTGCGCAGGGAATTGAACCTGTTCGCGGAGTGGTATATGGCACGCCACCTGAAGATCACGCCCACGCCGGCGGAACATGAAATTCTGGAGGCCAGTTTCGAATTGCTGGAAGACAGCGCTTTGGCCCAACCCCGGGTCTATGTGCATCGCGATTACATGCCGCGCAATCTCATGGTGAGCGTGCCGAATCCAGGCGTGCTGGATTTCCAGGATGCGGTATACGGCCCCATTACTTACGACATAGTCTCGTTGTTCAAGGACGCCTTCATTTCCTGGGATTCGCGCCAAGTGGACGCTTGGCGTCGGCAGTTCTGGCAACAAGCACGACAGGCCGGATTAGCGGTGCAGGCTTTCCCTGAATTCGAGCGCGCCTTCGACTGGATGGGCTTGCAGCGGCATCTCAAGGTACTGGGCATCTTTGCCCGCATTCATTAC
>DAHVFI010000174.1 GCA_027317045.1 Gammaproteobacteria bacterium | reverse complement strand
CCCACCACGTTATAGGGGAATGCCCAGAACGGATTCTGGCGGATGTTGCGCACGGTGGCCTGGGACAGCCTGCGGGCGCGCAGTAGACCGCATAAATCGCCTTTTACCAAAGTCACAGCGGCAGTTTCCATGGCGATGTCGGTGCCGGTACCCATGGCAATACCCACGTCGGCAGTCGCGAGTGCCGGCGCGTCGTTGATGCCGTCGCCGGTCATAGCCACGCGCCTGCCTTCAGCCTGCAGATGCTTTACAACTTCAGCCTTGCCTTCCGGAGAAACACCAGCGAGGACCTCATCCAAAGCAAGTTTGTCGGCGACTGCGTGCGCCGTGGTTTCGTTGTCACCCGTCACCATGACCACACGCAGGCCTGCATGTTTCAGTCCTGCAATGGCATCCGGTGTGGTTTGCTTGATGGGGTCGGCCACGGCGATGAAGCCGGCGCGCTGGCCGTCCACAAACACATACATAACTGTTGCGCCCTGAGCGCGCTGCGCTTGAACCTTGTTGTCTGCGGATGACACGTCCGCTTTGAGCGCCGCCGCCAGTTTGTCATTGCCCAGCGCTACGCGCTTACCATTCACCAGGCCCCGCACACCCTGCCCCGTGACCGATTCGAATTGATCCGCCTTGCCGATGACAAGTTCGCGTTCCCGCGCGGCGGTCACGATGGCCGCAGCCAGCGGATGTTCGCTGACCTGTTCCAACGCGGCGGCAAACAACAGTAATTCGTTCTCCGATAATGTGCCGCTGGATTCCACACCCACCACTTTGGGTTTGCCTTCCGTGAGCGTGCCGGTCTTGTCCACCAAAAGCGTATCCACTTCCCGTAAACGTTCCAGCGCCGCCGCGTTGCGGAACAGCACGCCCGACTGCGCGCCTTTGCCCATGGCCACCATAATCGACATGGGTGTGGCAAGCCCCAGCGCGCACGGGCAGGCGATAATGAGCACCGCCACGGCATTCACCAGTCCATGGGCGAACTGCGGAGCGGGTCCGAAGAAATACCAGACAATGAAACTTGTCAGGGCGGCCAGCACCACCGCCGGCACAAACCAAGCGGATACCCGATCCGCCAGTGACTGGATAGGCGCACGGCTGCGCTGCGCCGCAGTCACCTGCGCCACGATGCGTGAGAGCAGCGTGTTGGCACCCACCCGTTCCGCGCGCATCACGAAACTGCCGGTACTATTGAGCGTGCCGCCCGCCAATTTGTCTCCGGCGTGTTTTTCCACCGGCAACGGCTCGCCAGTCAACATGGACTCATCGACGCTGCTCTTGCCTTCCAGCAGCACGCCATCCACGGGTATTTTCTCGCCCGGTCGTATGCGCAAGGAATTACCCACCTGCACTTGTCCCAGAAGCACATCCTGTTCACCGCCGTCCGCATTGATGCGGTGTGCCACGGGTGGCGCCAGATCCAGCAGCGCGCGAATGGCAGCCGAGGTGGAATGGCGAGCGCGCATCTGCAATACCTCGCCCAGCAGCACCAGCGTGGTAATGGCCGCGGCCGCCTCGAAATACACCGGCAGCGTGCCATCCGCCATGCGGAACGTCACGGGGAACATCCCCGGGAAAAGTAATGCCGCCAGGCTGTAGCCATAGGCCACAGCAACCCCTAGCCCGATCAAGGTGTACATGTTGAGGCTGCGGCGCAGAAGCGAACGCCAGGCGCGCTGGAAAAACGGCCAGCCGCCCCACAACACCACCGGTGTTGCCAGCGCAAACTCGCTCCAACTCCATACCGCGCCCGGCAGCAACTCAACCCAGGGGCGCAAAAACAGTGTGCGCATGGCGATAATGACGAGGGGCATTGTGAATGCGACACCGACCCAGAAACGTAGCAGCATGCCGAGCAGTTCCGGATCGCTTTGCTTGTCCACTACCGGCAGCATCGGTTCGAGCGCCATACCGCAGATCGGGCAAACGCCCGGCGCATCGCGCACGATCTCGGGATGCATGGGACAAGTCCAGCGCTGCTTTGCCGACGGAACCGGCATCAACGGCTCAAGCACCATGCCACACTCCGGGCAGGTGCCGGGATGATTCTGGACCACTTCTGGATGCATGGGGCAGGTCCATTTCTGTTGCGCCGATGGACCCTCCAGGGGCTCCGCCTTGACCGTGGATTGACCTGGATTTTGCCGGCGGCTTGACGGGTCCAAGAAGGGCTCGGGGGTACTATGACAACAGTCGGCCACGACCATGCTCCTGAAACGGCGGTTTTAAGACGGGAACCGCTTGAGAATCTCGAACAGCTCCGTGAGCTTGGCATCGCGTTTGCGCTGGTCACCGCTTGCGATGGCACCCGCCACACAGTGCTCGATATGGCTCTTGAGGATTTCCTGCTCGACGCCGCGCAAGGCCGCCTGCACCGCACGCAACTGGATAAGAATGTCACCGCAGTAGCGCTCCTCCTCCAGCATGCGCACCAGGCCGGCTACTTGGCCGTGAATGCGTTTCAAGCGCGGGAGTTTGGCGGCATGGCTCGGGTAGTTCATGCTGTTTATACCATACCCCCCTATAGTATAAATGTCAATTCCGCCAGCCCGATTGAAAATCCTTGAAACTCAAAGGCTTGATCGTCAGCGGCGCAGGTAGGACTTGAGGGCAACGGCGTTGTTATGCGCTTCATCATGGACCCCGAACACCAGCGTCACGCTGGCAGACTGCCGCAGCAAGGCTTTCAATGCAGCCACGCCCGTCTTGTTCTGACGCAATTCGGCGTGATAGCGCCTTTTGAATTCTGGCCATTTTTCCAGGTCGTGGCCGAACCATTGGCGCAATTTCGTGCTGGGTGCCACATCCTGCGCCCAATAGTCAATGCGCACCTGCTTTTTGGTCAGTCCCCGCGGCCAGATACGGTCCACCAGAATCCGGACACCGTCTGTTTTTACGGGTGTTTCATAGACACGCTTGAGTTTGATAGTGCGTGCCGTGCTTGATCACCCTGCCAACCGGCAATCCCAAAGAAATCAACATTCGGTCACATTGACCGCCAATCCACCGAGCGAAGTTTCCTTGTAGATACTGCGCATGTCGCGGCCAGTCTGGCGCATGGTGGCGATCACCTGATCAAGCGACACGCGATGCTGACCGTCGCCGTGCTGGGCAAGACGCGCGGCGTTGATGGCTTTCACCGAGCCCATGGCATTGCGCTCGATGCAAGGGATCTGCACCAGCCCCCCTACCGGATCGCAGGTCAGTCCCAGGTTGTGTTCCATGCCGATTTCGGCGGCATTTTCGATTTGACCATTACTGCCACCCATGGCGGATACCAGACCACCGGCCGCCATCGAGCAGGCCACGCCCACTTCACCCTGGCAGCCCATCTCCGCGCCCGAGATGGAGGCATTCTTCTTATATAAAATGCCGATAGCCGCGGCCGTCAGCAGATAACGCAGAATACCCTCTTCATCGGCGCCCTCCACAAAGCGCAGATAATAGTGCCCGACCGCCGGGATGATGCCGGCAGCACCGTTGGTGGGTGCGGTCACCACCCGCCCACCGGCGGCGTTTTCCTCATTCACTGCCAAGGCCCAGAGATTCACCCAATCCATGGCGTCCAGCGCCGTGGTCTTTTTTTGCTGGGAAAGATCGCGATACAACTTGGGCGCACGCCGCATGACATGCAGGCCGCCGGGCAGTTCGCCCTGTACGCGCATACCGCGTTCCACGCAAGCCCGCATGACCCACCAGATTTTCAGCAGGCCGGAGCGGGTTTCCGCTTCCTTGCGCCAGGTCCTTTCATTCTCCAGCATCAACTGGTCCACGCGCAGCGAGTGTTTTTCGCAGAGTGCCAGTAATTCCTCAGCCGAGGTGATGTGGTACGGCAATCTCACTTCCACCGCGGCTGCGTCGCCTTCGTCATCGCTGCCGCGAATGATGAAGCCACCACCGATGGAATAGAATTCGTCTTTTAAAAGCGTCTTGCCATCGGCACCCAGTGCTGTGAACCGCAGGCCATTGGAATGCTTGGGCAGCACCTGGTCCTTGTGGAACAAGAGATTCATCGGCTCGTCAAATAGTATTTCACGCTTGCCGAGTAAATTGATTCTGCCGCTGCTGCGTATATGCGCCAGCCGCTGCTCGATGCTATCCGGATTTACTTCGTCGGGTGTCTCGCCTTCGAGACCCAGCAATACAGCCCGGTCTGTGCCGTGACCTTTGCCGGTCAGCGCCAGTGAGCCGTAGAGCTGCGCCACCACTTGCGCGGTGTTATCAAACTGATTCTGCGCTTCCAGATCCAGCAGGAACTGGCGCGCAGCGCGCATAGGGCCGACGGTATGCGAGCTGGACGGCCCCACACCGATCTTGAACATGTCGAAAACGCTGATGGTCATGTGCGTGCTGCTTTAGCTTCTGTCAATACTTTATACAGTAGTTCCAAGTGCGCTGAGATAGTGAGGGATGAGGGATTAAAAGCGATCAGGAGTTATACTCCTCACTCCTCACCCAACGACAGCAAGGTGGCATTACCACCAACCGCTGCGGTGTTGACGGTGACGGTGCGCTCGGTGGCGAAGCGCAACAGGTAATGGGGCCCGCCGGCCTTAGGCCCGGTGCCCGAAAGGCCTTGGCCGCCGAAAGGCTGTACCCCGACCACCGCGCCGATGATGTTGCGGTTGATATACACATTACCAACACGGATGCGCCGCTGAATGTATTGCGCCTGGCTGTCAATGCGCGAATGCACTCCCAACGTCAAGCCATAGCCGGTGTGGTTGATACTTTCGATAACCGCATCCAGCCCACCGGCCTTGAAGCGGATCACATGCAACACCGGACCAAACACCTCGTGCTTGAGGATATCCAGTGACGGCAGTTCAACGGCCATGGGAGCCACGTAGGTACCGTTGGCGCACTCCGCCGGCAGCTTGAGTTCGCGCAGTACCTTGCCTTGGCCCATGATCCACTGCTTATGTTCGTCAAGCCCTTGCCTGGCCGCCGCATCAATCACTGGGCCCACGTCGGTGTCGAGGTAGGCAGGATCACCGATGCGCAATTCATCCAGGTAGCCGCTGAGTACTTCCATGACCCGTGGTGCAATTTCATCCTGTATGAACAGCACGCGCAGCGCCGAGCAGCGTTGACCGGCGCTGTTGAAAGCGCTCGCCACCACGTCCAATACCACCTGTTCCGGCAACGCCGAGGAATCCACCAGCATGGCGTTCTGGCCGCCGGTTTCGGCGATCAGCACCGGGATGATGCCGTCGCGGTTGGCAAGAGTCTGATGAATGACCTTGGCGGTCTCGGTCGAACCGGTGAAGGCCACGCCGGCGATGCGCGCATCCGCCACCGCATGCTGCCCCACCACCGAGCCGCGGCCGGGAATGAAGTGCAGCACCTCACCCGGGACGCCCGCTGCGTGCAGCAAACGCACCGCGTGCGCGCCAATCAGCGAGGTTTGCTCGGCGGGCTTGGTAAGCACCGCATTACCGGCGGCCAGTGCCGCGCTCATCTGGCCGGTAAAAATCGCCAGCGGGAAATTCCAGGGACTGATGCATACGAATACACCGCGGCCCTGCAGCCACAGTTCGTTGGATTCGCCGGTGGGGCCTGGCAAGCGCTGCGGCTTGCCGAAATCCTCTTCTGCACGTTCCGCATAGTAACGCAGGAAATCCACCGCCTCGCGCACTTCGGAAACCGCATCGGGAATGGTTTTACCGGCTTCGCGCACGCACAGCGCCATGAGTTCGGCGCTATGTTCCTCGAACAAATCGGCGCCACGGCGCAGAATACGGGCACGCTCCGCGGCCGGCGTCATGTCCCAAGCGGGTTGCGCGGCGGCGGCAATGTCCACGGCTTTGCGGATGGTTTCGGCGTCCGCTTCATGAATCAAGCCTACTGTTTGGCGGGTGTCGGCGGGATTAAGCGAGGGTTTTTGTTTTCCGCCAAATACCTTGCCACCGACGATGGGAGCGGCAATCCACTCGCGCTGCATGGCTTTCTGCATATCCTGGGCGAGCCGCCCGAGCACCGCTACGTCGCTAAGATTCATACCGCGAGAATTGCGCCGCTTTGCGCCATAAATGTCCGCCGGCAGGGGAATACGCGGGTGCGGTTTCACCACAAGGGCCTCCACCTCCGCCACCGGGTCGCTGACAATGACCGTCACCGGCACTTTCTCATCAATGATGCGGTTTACAAAGGAAGTGTTAGCGCCATTTTCCAGCAGCCGCCGTACCAGATACGGCAACAGATCCTCGTGGCTACCCACCGGCGCATAGACGCGGCAATTCAATTTCAGCCGGTCCGTGCCCATCACTTCCGTGTAGAGCTCTTCACCCATGCCATGCAAGCGCTGGAATTCAAATTCAGGGTTAGCACCGGCCATTTCCACCACGCTGGAGAGCGTCTGGGCATTGTGGGTGGCAAACATGGGATACAACACGTCCCGCGCCCCCAGCAGCTTGCGTGCGCAGGCCAGATACGACACGTCCGTATTGGACTTGCGGGTAAATACGGGATAACCCTCGAGGCCGCGTTCCTGGGCGCGTTTGACTTCGCTGTCCCAGTAAGCGCCCTTCACCAAGCGTACGGGAATGCGCCGCTTGCCGTCTTTTGCCAGCGCCATGAGCCAGTCAATCACGCGGATGGCGCGTTTCTGATAGGCCTGTACCGCCAGGCCGAAACCTTCCCAGCCAGTCAATGACGGCGAACGGTATACCGCTTCAAAGAGGTCCAACGAGAGATCCAGTCGTTCGGCTTCCTCCGCGTCAACTGTCAAACCCATAGCATGCTTCCTGGCACGCTCGGCCAGCGCCAGCAACATGGGCACAAGTTCCCGCATCACCCGGGCGCGCTGTGCCAGCTCGTAACGCGGATGCAAAGCCGAAAGCTTCACGGATATGCTGGGTGCATCGAACACGCCCACGTTTTTTCCAATGCTCGCGCCGATGGCATCGATTGCCTGGGTATAGTCATTAAAATAGCGCTGCGCATCCGTAGCCGTGAGCGCCGCCTCTCCCAGCATGTCATAGGATTGCCGGTAAGCCCGGTATTCCTGGCTGGCGGTACGCTTGAGCGCCTCCTCAATGCAGCGCCCCATGACGAACTGATGGCCCATGATGCGCATCGCCTGCCGGAAGGCGGTGCGTATCACCGGTTCACCGAGGCGAGTGACCAGTTTGGCCATGTAATTCGAAACATTCCTCTCCACGCTCTGATCAAGCGCGATCAATTTGCCGGTCAGCATCAGTCCCCAGGTGGAAGCGTTCACGAACAGCGAGGGGCTGGCACCCAGATGTTCTTCCCACTTGCCGTCCATGATCTTGTCGCGGATCAATTTATCGGCGGTATCGGCGTCCGGAATGCGCAGCAGGGCTTCCGCCAGGCACATGAGCACCATGCCTTCCTGCGAGGAGAGATCATACTGGCGTAAAAACTCTTCCACCCCGCCCTTGGCGGTGCGGTTGCGGCGCACCGCCTCCACCAGTTGCGTGGCGTGCGCGTGGATGCGCTGCCTGGCCGCGGCATCGAGTTTTGCCCGAGTGAGCAGGTCATTCACGCAGTCAGTTTCATCGGCAAGATAGCGCTCATTGATAGCGGCGCGCAGCGGCGTGAGCACCGGCGGTACGCCGTCGAATACGAAGGACGGATGCAAGCCGGTTGGAGATTCAGCGGGCTGATACATGGGTACTCCGAAGCGGGGAAAACGGCCGACCAGGCAGGCGATGGGTACGGCGTGCAACAGGCTATTTTACTGAATCGGCGCGGGAAATGCCTTGTGTCCCTAGGCTGCGGCGGTCAGGCGGTACGCCGACAAGCGTGTGTAAAACGGCCGGCACTGCTCAGCCAGGCGGGACTGGAATGCCGTCAGTGTAATGCTGCGGGGTTTATAGGGCTCAAAACCGGTGGAGTGTTCCACCGCTTGATACCAGTACCTTGCCCACACGCCGTCGCTGCCGCGGGGACCCGCCGGCCAGTGGAGCATGGCTTCGCTGAAAGCGATACCCAAGCGCGCGCACAATGCACGCAACATGCCGGTGGGATTCTTCAATACGTCAGCCGCATCCAGTACCGCTGGCGCAGCGCCTATCTGTTGGCACACCTGATCGAACAACCGGGCCTGTTGTTCGAATCCGAGTTCCCATGGGGCGGCGTCCGGGCGATTCCGGGTAAAAGAGGCCACCACCTCCTCCGGAGCACGGATCAGAAAGCAATTATTTATCTGCCGCAACCAATCCAGCGAGATCTCCGGCAGCATGTGCTGAGT
>DAHVFI010000172.1 GCA_027317045.1 Gammaproteobacteria bacterium | reverse complement strand
CCCACCAGAATGACATCGTGCACTTCGCTCACCGACAAGCCCGCGTCTTTCAACGCGATCTTGCAGGGCTCCACGGTTTTCTGGATCAAGTCCTCCACCAGCGCTTCGAGTTTGGCACGGGTCAGCTTGATGTTCAGGTGTTTCGGACCGCTGGCATCAGCGGTGATATACGGCAGATTGACCTCGGTCTGCTGAGTAGACGAAAGCTCGATCTTGGCCTTTTCTGCCGCTTCTTTGAGACGCTGCATGGCCAAAGGGTCATTGCGTACGTCGATGCCCTGTTCCTTGCGAAACTCCTCGGCAATGTAGTCAATGATGCGCTTGTCGAAATCCTCGCCACCCAGAAAGGTATCGCCGTTGGTGGAAAGTACCTCGAACTGGTGTTCGCCATCCACTTCCGCGATCTCGATGATGGAAATATCGAAGGTACCGCCGCCCAGATCATACACAGCGATTTTCCGGTCGCCTGTAACCCTATCCATGCCATAGGCAAGCGCTGCAGCGGTGGGCTCGTTGATAATGCGCTTCACGTCCAGGCCTGCAATCTTGCCCGCATCCTTGGTAGCCTGACGTTGGGAGTCGTTGAAATACGCCGGCACCGTGATGACCGCCTCGGTCACCGGTTCGCCGAGGTAATCCTCGGCGGTCTTTTTCATCTTCTGCAAGACACGCGCAGAGATTTCCGGCGGTGCCATTTTCTTACCGCTGACCTCCACCCAGGCATCACCGTTGTCGGCTTTGACGATGCGATAGGGCACCATACCGATGTCCTTTTGCACCACCTCGTCGGCGAACTTGCGGCCGATGAGGCGTTTAATCGCGTACAGGGTATTCTTGGGATTGGTGACCGCTTGGCGTTTGGCCGACTGACCCACCACCACTTCGTTGTCCTTGGTGAAAGCGACGATGGACGGCGTGGTGCGGTCGCCCTCGCTATTCTCGATGACCTTGGGCTTGCCGCCCTCCATCACCGCCACACAGGAGTTGGTGGTGCCCAGGTCAATGCCGATGATCTTGCTCATGAATGAAATTCTCCGAATTTGAAGACCAAAATTGCTTGATGTTCAACTAGATGGGGTTGGGTTGCAGGGTTTCAAGCGGCTGCATCGGGGGTCTTGGCCACGATAACCCGCGCCGGCCGCAACAGGCGGCCATTCAGCTGATAACCTTTCTGCACCGTCTGCAAAACCGTCCCCGGGCGGGCCTCGTTGCTCTCCTGCAGGGCCATGGCTTCGTGCAGCTCGGAATTGAAGCTCTCGCCCCTGGCCGGGCTGAACTCACTGACCCCGGAACGCTCCAAAGCGGTGGCCAACAGCTTCAGGGTCATGTCCATGCCTTCCTTGAGGCCGGCGGCAGTCGTATCGGCGGATGCAATACCCATTTCCAGGCTGTCTCGCACCGGCAGCAGTTCCGCCAGAAATCGTTCCAGGGCGAATTTGTGGGCATTCTCCAGATCCCGCTGGCTGCGCTTGCGTAAATTATCCAGTTCAGCCGCCATTCGCAGATAGCCATCCCGGTTCTGGGAGGCTTGCTGCTGGGCTTCAGCCAAGGCTGCCTTCAGCTCAGCATCCGCATCGACGACGACTGCGCCGCCTTGTTGCGCCGGGCCAACTGACTGGGCAGGTTGCTCTTTGCTCATCCTGTCCTCCATTACTCACTCCCCGCTCTGAATACCACCCGAAATACCGCATCCGCAATGCGAATGCCGCTTAAAACATGTGGCGTTTATTTGTGCAAATTCAAGGCCGTGCCCAGCAGTTTCGCTGTCAGATCCACGATGGGAATCACCCGCTCGTAGGCCATGCGCGTGGGGCCGATGACTCCGAGCACACCTACCACTTCATCGCCTACACTGTAAGGCGCGGTCACCACGCTGCACTCATCCAGCACCCGGTAACCCGACTCCTCGCCGATAAAAATCTGCACGCCATCGGCAACAATGCATTTATCCAGCAAGTGCAGGATGTCGCGCTGCTGGTTGAAAGCCTCGAACAGGCGGCGCAGCTTCTCCACATCAGAAAGCTCGGCCCATTCCATGAGATTGGTTTCGCCGGCCATGACATAGCTGTGCCCCGACTCCTGGCCGCGGGTTTCGAACACCTTTTCCGCCATGGTGATCGCAGCCAACATCAGGTTATTCATGCTCTCCCGGGTGCGAGTCAGTTCACTGAGCAACTCGGCGCGCACCACATGAATATCCTTGCCGGCAAAATGGATGTTCAGGTAATTTCCGATCTGCTGCAAAGTAGTGGAATCGTAACTGCGGTCAAGGCTGAGTATCCGGTTCTGCACCTCGCCCTCATTAACCACCAGGATGGCGAGCACGCGATTATCCGACAGCGGCAGGAATTCGATGTGCCGCCAGGCAATGTGCTCGCGACGCGGCAAGGTCACCACACCGGTCATGCGGGTAATCGCAGACAGCATGCGGGAAGCGGACGCCAGCAGAGAATGCGGGGTGGGGTCGTGGATGGCCAACTGTTGTTGAATTAAGCGGACTTCCTGTTGTTCAAGCGCTTTGACGGCCAGCAGCGTATCCACGAAAAACCGATAGCCTTTCACGGTCGGCACGCGTCCGGCGGACGTATGCGGGGCAACGATAAAACCCAATTCCTCCAAGTCCGCCATGACATTACGGATACTGGCGGGACTTAGGTCCAGGCCCGAATCCCGCGACAGGGTACGGGAACCCACCGGCTCGCCATCGCGGATATAGCGCTCCACCAGCACCTTGAGCAGATGCTGCGCGCGTTCGTTGAGTCCCGTTTCAGCCATACCACTGGTCATATTCAGCTTACCGTCTCCATCCCGCATCCGGATCTGGCACTCACAATAAGCGAGTGCCAAAAGGAAAGCTAGCAACTCAAAATGGTGACTGTCAAGGATTCAAATGCTATTTGGCGGGCCCGGATACCCATGCTAACGTTGCCGGCTATATGCCAAGCCGTTTTTCCACCATCGCGGTCCTGGGCCGTGCCGGCGACCCTGGGATTACCCTTGCGCTCAAGGCCCTGCTGGCGCATCTGGAAACCCAGGGTATCCGGACGCTGGTGGATTCCGCGCTTGCGTCCCTGTTTGACGGAAAGCACTCAGCGCAGTTCGCCGATCAGGTTCAAATTAGCGCGCAGGCGGACTTGGCCATCGCTGTTGGCGGCGACGGCACCCTGTTGAAAGCCGCGCACCTCTTCACCACCCGTCCGGTACCGCTGGTGGGCATTAATTTAGGTCGCCTCGGTTTCCTGACCGATATCTCACCGGAAACCATGGAGGCCGAGATCAGTGCCATCCTGCAGGGCAATTACCACGCAGAACAGCGGCTGCTGCTGGAAGCCGAGATTTTGCACGCTAACGACCGAAAACCCTGCAGGTCGGCACTGAACGATGTGGTCATCCAGAAGGCCGACGGCGGACGGCTCATCGAATTTGAAACTCACGTGAATGGCCGTTTCGTATGTGCACATCGCGCCGACGGCATTATCATCGCCACGCCCACCGGCTCCACCGCCTACGCACTTTCCGGCGGCGGCTCGATCCTGCACCCCAGCGTGGATGCCGTCACCCTGGTGCCCATCTGCCCACATGCACTCGGCGACCGCCCTATTGTGGTGAAGGGCGATAGTAAAATTGAAATTGTGATCAACGACACGCATGGTGGGAGTGCCCAGGTGAGCAGCGATGGGCAGCACACTCAACCGCTGGCAGCCAATGACCGGGTACAGGTACAACGTTCCGCTGCCAGCGTGACCTTGATTCATCCCCATGGTCACGATTACTACCGGATACTGCGCACCAAACTCCACTGGGGCCGCGCACCACATCACTCAGGCAAGGATTGAAATCGCACATGCTGACGCATATCGCCATCCGCGATTTTGCCATCATTGATGCATTGGAACTGAATCTCGCCACCGGCATGAGCGTGCTCACCGGAGAAACCGGTGCCGGCAAATCCATTCTAGTGGATGCCCTGGGCCTGGTGCTGGGGGACCGCGCCGATGCCGACGTGATCCGGCATGGAGCGGAAAGCGCGGAAATCACCGCCGAGTTCGATGTGCGCGCCCTGCCGGGCACGGCCGCATGGCTCAAGCACAAGGATTTGTCTGCGGATGACGAATGTATCCTGCGGCGCATCATCGGCCGGGACGGCCGTTCCCGCGGCCAGATCAACGGCCATAGTGCGCCCTTGCAGCTACTTAGGGAATTGGGTGAGCAACTCGTGGACATCCACGGCCAGCATGAGCATCAGTCTTTGCTGAGACCTGTTGCACAACTGGCACTTCTGGATGGTTTCGGGAATCATGCTGCTTTACAGAACCGCGTTGCCGGGCTCTACGGCGATTGGAGAAACGCCAATGAGCGCCTGTCGGAACTGCGCGTGGCTGCCCGTGACCGTGACCAACGCCTGGAACTCCTGCGTCATCAGGTCAGTGAACTGGATGCCTTGGCGTTGCAAGCCGATGAAATACGCAATCTTGATGAAGAGCACCGGCGGCTGGCCAATAGCGGCAAGCTCCTGGAGGGAACCCAGGCAGCGCTAGATGCGCTTTATGAAAACGAGGATAACTCCGCTTACCGGACGCTGCATCAAGCGCTGCATACCCTCAGCGGCCTCAGTGAGCTGGATCCCCAACTGCAGGAGATATGCGCAAACCTGGGCGCTGCGGAGCTGCAGCTTGCGGACGCCAGCGAAGCGCTGCGCCGTTACCTGCACAGCACCGACATGGACCCGCAGCGTCTGGAATGGGTTGAGAACCGTCTTGGTGCAATTCATGACTTGGCACGCAAGCACCGTGCGGAGCCGGACGATCTGCCCTCCCTCCTCGGTGGCCTGCGCGCGGAACTGTACAACGTGGAGAACGCCGCAGTAACCTTGCGGGAACTGGAAACAGAACTCGCCCGCCTGCGCAATGAATATAGCAAAAACGCCGCTGAATTGAGCCGGCAACGCCTCCAGGTGGCGGACGCTCTCGGCGAGGAAGTCACCGGCAGCATGCAGGAGTTGGGCATGCCCGGCGGCCGCTTTGCCATAGACGTCACTAATGAACCAGAACGCTTCACCGCCCATGGCACCGATCAGGTGGAATTCCAAGTGAGCGCCAACAAAGGCCAGCCCTTGAAGGCACTGGCCAAAGTGGCTTCCGGCGGCGAGCTCTCGCGCATCGCCCTCGCCATCCAGGTAGTCACCGCGCAGGCCAGCGCCATTCCTTCGATGATTTTCGACGAAGTGGATGCCGGCATCGGCGGCGGCGTGGCGGAGATCGTCGGCCGGAGGCTGCGCAGTCTTGGCGAAAAACGCCAGGTGCTGTGCGTAACGCATCTGCCGCAGGTGGCTTCACAGGCGCATCAGCATTTCCGGGTGGTGAAAACGACCCGCGGCCACAGCACACTGACCACTATCGAGGTGCTGGATAAAAAAACCCAAGTCGAGGAGCTGGCGCGCATGCTGGGCGGCGTGGAAATCACCGAGACCACGCGCAAGCACGCCCGCGAAATGATTGCACGGGCGGGACAAAATGCTTGAGATTACTTGTGTAGCGTCTTACGGCAGTTGCCGCAGATGCCATAAAGATAGAGGGAATGATCGGTGATCTCATAGCCCTTGGTGATGGCAATTTGCTTCTGGCGTTTTTCGATCTCGCTGTCCACGAACTCATCCACACGTCCGCATTTTACGCACACGATATGGTCGTGGTGGTCCCCCTGATTCAACTCAAATACCGAGTGACCGCCCTCGAAGTGATGACGCGTCACCAGACCCGCGGTCTCGAATTGGGTCATTACCCGATAAACCGTGGCCAGACCGATATCTTCCCCCGAGTCCAATAGCGCCTTGTACATATCCTCGGCACTCATGTGGCGCAGGTCGCTGCGCTCGAGGATTTCAAGTATCTTGACCCGCGGCAAGGTTACTTTGAGCCCGGCATTGCGAAGTTCCTGGTTTTCCACAGCGATTTCCCCGGGCATGTACTTCTCGGAGCAGCACCAGTCAGGTATTATCCCCCACCTGTCACGCAACGCAACTTGGCCTGCCTAATTATGCGTTTAATCTCTCAAGCGATTATCCTGGCGACATTGGCATTGAGTGCCTGTGTCTATCGCCCTGATATCAAGCAGGGTAATTTCCTCAAGCCAGCCATGATCAAGCAGCTGAAGCCCGGTATGACCGAGGCGCAGGTGCGCTTCGTGATGGGCCCGCCCATGGTCAAAGATCCGTTTCATCCTGACCGCTGGGACTACGTTTATTATAATGTCCCCAGCAATCTCAGCAGCGATCACTCCGTCAGCGAACAACACGTGGTGGTGCAGTTCAAGGA
>DAHVFI010000163.1 GCA_027317045.1 Gammaproteobacteria bacterium | reverse complement strand
GGTCATCCGTGCCCACGGCGGCTAGCACGGTTTCATGCACTGGGACGGTCCTCTGCTTACCGATTCCGGCGGTTTCCAGGTTTTCAGTCTGGCGGAGCTGAGGAAGATCACGGAGGAGGGCGTGACTTTCCAGTCGCCGGTGAACGGTGATCCGGTATTTCTGAGTCCGGAGGATTCCATTCGGGTGCAGCACGCGCTGGGGGCCGACATCATCATGGTGTTTGACGAATGCACACCCTACCCGGCGGACGAAACCACGGCACGGGATTCCATGCAACTGTCACTGCGCTGGGCACAGCGCTGCAAACAGGCACACGGCGATAACCCGGCGGCGCTCTTCGGCATTGTGCAGGGCGGTATGTATGCACACTTGCGCGCAGCCTCGCTCGCGGGGCTGCAGGATATCGGCTTTGATGGCTATGCCGTGGGTGGCCTGTCGGTGGGTGAGGGGGAAGAGCAACGCTTGCGGGTGTTGGAGGCGATTGGCCCGCACCTGCCGGCGGACAGGCCGCGCTACCTTATGGGTGTGGGCACGCCCGGGGACATCCTCGAGGCGGTACACCGCGGCATGGACATGTTCGATTGCGCGCTGCCCACCCGCAACGCCCGCAACGGTCATCTGTTCACCTCGCAGGGCGTGGTGCGCATCCGCAACAGCAAATACCAGGCCGACACCGGGCCGATTGATGCGGACTGCGGCTGCTATACCTGCCGGCATTACAGCCGGGCGTATCTGCGGCATTTGGACAAATGCGGCGAGATTCTGGCGCCGCGGCTCATGACCCTGCACAACCTTTATTACTACCAGCGGCTGATGGCTGAAATCCGGGCGGCGGTGGAGACCGGCCGGTTCGAGGCGTTGAGGGCTGAATTCCATGCCCAGCGGCGGAAAATCCCGCCGCCTGTGCAATAATGCGCCGCCGCGACGGCCAAAAGCCGCGCCGGGCGTTGTAGAATCCGCGCTCGCGCACCGGGGTCCATAGGCCCCATATCGTTATGCAACCTTAAATACTGGATCGGGATTGCCATGAGCTTTTTCATTCAAGACGCTTATGCCGCCGGCGGGCCGGCCCCGCAAGGGGGCAGTCAGTTCATCACCATCATCATTTTCGTAGTGATGATCGCGTTTTTCTGGTTCTTCCTCATTCGGCCGCAGCAGAAGCGCCAGAAGGAGCATCAGAAGATGCTGGCGGCCATCAGCAAAGGCGACGAAGTGGTGACCGGCGGCGGGGTGCTGGGGCGGGTCACGGAATTGGGCGACCAGTTCATCACTCTGGAAGTGGCCCAGGGCGTCGAGTTGCACGTGCAGCGGCAGTCCATCGGCGCGGTCATGCCCAAGGGCACCCTCAAGAACCTCTAAACAGAATTCCGGCTTTTTCGCATGTTGAACCGCTATCCGGCCTGGAAAAATATTACCGTCATTCTGGTGACGGTGCTGGGTATCCTGCTGGCGTTGCCGAATTTGTACGGCGATGATCCGGCGGTGCAGATTTCCGAGAACAACGCCACGCTCACCGCTACCACCACCACCCAGGTGGAGCAGGCATTGAACACCGCCAAGCTGCCGTACAAGTCCGCGGTCCTCAACGACAATCGCATCCTGGTGCGCTTCAACGATACCGACACCCAGTTGCGTGCCCTGGGCGCGGTCAAGAAAACCCTGGGCAACAATTATTCCGTGGCCCTGAATCTGGCGCCGCGCACCCCCAAGTGGATGCGCGCCATCGGCCTCAAACCCATGTCCAAAGGCCTGGATCTCCAGGGCGGCGTACACTTCCAGTTGCTGGTGGACCTGAATGCCGCGGTGCAGACCAAACTGCAGCGCGACGCCACCGACATCCGCGGCAGCCTGCGCGAAAAGCTCATTCGCTACGAGGATGTGTCCTTATCGGGCGACGCCATCAACGTAACGCTGCGTACCCCGGAGGATGTTGCCAAGGCCAAGAAATTCATCGGCACCGAATATCCGGAGCTGACCGTGACCCCGGGCAGCCAGCCCAATACGCTCACGGCGCGCATGAGCCCACAGAACATCCAGCAACTGCGCCAACTCGCGGTCGAGCAGAACATCACTACCTTGCGCAACCGCGTGAATGAATTGGGCGTGGCCGAGCCGGTGGTGCAGCAACAGGGCGGCAACAGCATCGTGGTGGAATTACCGGGCGTGCAGGATACCGCCCGCGCCAAGGAAATCCTCGGTGCCACCGCCACCCTGGAATTCCGTCTGGTGGATTACGGCGCCAATGCGGTGCTGGCCAAACAGACCGGTCATATTCCCCTGGATGACCAGCTGTTTCCGGACAAGGCCGGGAATCCGGTGCTGCTCAAGCGCGACGTCATTGTCAGCGGCGATCAGCTGGTGGACGCGGTCTCCGGTTACGACCAGGAAAGCGGCACCCCGGATGTGAATGTGACGCTGAATTCCGCGGGCGCCGCCAAGATGGGTGAAGTGACCCGCGAGAACCTCGACAAGCCCATGGCGGTGCTGTACATCGAGACCAAGACAGAACACACCACGGTCAACGGCCAGGCCGTATCGGTGCACAAGAAAGTCTATACCGTCATCAACGTTGCCACCATCCGCGGGATTTTCAGCAAGCGCTTCCAGATCACGGGGCTCGCTCAGGATGAAGCCCAGAATCTGGCGCTGCTGCTGCGTGCCGGTTCCCTGGCGGCGCCCATGGATATCGTCGAAGAACGCACCGTCGGTCCGAGCCTCGGTCAGGAGAATATCAAGCAGGGTTTCTATGCGGCGCTGCTGGGTTTCGTTCTGGTGGTGGCGTTCATCGCTTTGTACTACAAGATCTTCGGCGTGATCGCCGACTTGGCGGTGTTCATGAACCTAGTGCTGACGGTGGCGCTGTTGTCACTGATCCAGGCGACTCTTACCCTGCCGGGCATCGCCGGCATCGTGCTGACCCTGGGTATGGGCGTGGACGCCAACGTACTGATCAATGAACACATCCGTGAGGAAGTGCGCTCCGGCAATTCGCCGCAGGCCAGCATCCATGCCGGTTATCGCCGCGCTTTTGCCACCATCGTGGATGCCCACGTGACCACACTCACCGCCGCCGTCATGCTGTTCCTGTTCGGGGCCGGTCCGGTGAAGGGCTTCGCCGTAACCCTGTCCCTCGGCATTCTTACTTCACTGTTCACCGCCATCATGGGAACGCGCTCCCTCGTCAACTGGTTTTACGGCGGGCGCAATCTCAAGAAGCTGCCGGTGTAGGGGAAGCCGTCATGGAATTTTTCCACAAAGTCCCGCACATCAATTTCCTGGCAGCCCGCAAGCTGGCCATGGGCATGTCGGTAGCGGTGCTCATTATCGCCGTCGTCTCCCTGGCCATTCACGGCCTCAATTTCGGCGTAGATTTCACCGGCGGCGTCACCGTACAGGTTTCCTATCCGCAGCCGGCCGATCTGCGTCAGATACGCGAGACCCTGGGAACAGCCGGATACAAGGATGCCATCGTCCAGAATTTCGGCACGCCGGAAGAAGTGCTGATCCGTTTGCAACCCAAGAAGGGCGTGTCCGGCAAGGATACCGGCAGCGCGGTACTGACGGCGCTGCAGAAAGCTTCGCCTCAGGTGAAACTGGAACAGGTGAATTTCGTGGGTCCGGAAGTGGGCAAGGACCTGGCCACCAAAGGCGCGCTGGCATTTTTCCTGACGCTTACCGGGATTCTGCTGTACATCTGGTTCCGGTTCGAGTGGCGCTTGGCCTTGGGCGGCGTGGCCGCGACCCTGCATGACGTGGTGTTTACGGTGGGATTCTTCTCCATCTTCCATCTGGAATTCGATCTCAACGTGCTGGCCGCGGTGCTGGCGGTCATGGGTTACTCGGTGAACGACACGGTGGTGGTGTTCGACCGCATCCGTGAGGATTTCCGCATCACGCGCAAGGGCACGCCCTTCGAGATCATCAACCTGGCCGTCAACCAGACCCTGTCGCGTACCATCATCACCTCCGGCGTGACCTTGCTGGTGGTCATTGCGCTCTTGATTCTCGGCGGCCCGGTGCTGCACGGATTTTCCGTGGCGCTGTTCGTGGGCATCATCGTCGGAACCTATTCCTCCATCTATATCGCCAGCGCTACTGCGTTGATGCTGGGTGTCAGCAAGAAGGATCTCATGGTGCGGGTCAAAGAAGACAAGAAAGTGGATGACATGCCCTGAGGCTATCATTGTTTTTAAAGATTGAGAAAGGGCGCTGAGCGCCCTTTTTTATTGCACATCAGTTGCGCGGTCATTCCGGCGGATGCCGGAATCCAGAACTTAATTCAATTGAATGCGGGTTCCCGCACCCGCGGGCGTGGTACTTTCCTTGTGCGAACAAGGAAAGTATCCAAAGGAAATCGCCCCTGGGATGTCGCCGCTTCGCGGTGTCCTGCGCGCTTCCTTCACTCGGGGCTTCGCAGACGGTGCATCCATGCACCGCTGCGAAGGCTCGCCGTCCTGCTTCGCCCGTACTGCGCACGGCCTGATCCTCACTCGGTCCGGTGCTCGGCGTCGTCCAAGGGGATTCCCTCCTTTCTACACTGCGTGTTCCACTATCGCTTTGCAAGTCGTTGCAGTCCGACTTTAGAGCGAGGCAGCCCCGCGACGAACCGATGCAATGCGGTAACCAACCCGCGAATATCAGTTTGATCCATCGTCGCTTGAAGCTGTCGCGCGTCGCGTTGCCCATCTGGGGCTATCCCATGCCATAGGAGATCCGACCATGCGCAAAATTGCGAGGTCCACTCGTGCTCCGCTTGACAAGAGCGGGCCATATCAGTCCTTCCATCCAGTCCGAGCCGAAACCTGAGCACCGCAGGGTCCACGCAGTGCCACCCGGAGGCGAATATTCGAGACACATAGCTGACGCCAACCGACGGCAAATAAAGATTTCGGCAAACGGATTACTACGGCAGTGATTGCAGCCAGCGGATCAATGCGCTCTCCAGCGCTATCCGATGGTCGGAGTAGAAGTGATCTGTATCCATGTGGATCGCTGTGAGGTGCTTGTCGCCGCGGGCGCGCAATCCCGCGACGAACGCATCATCACCCGGCTCAGTTGTCTTATCAGAGGTGATGACGAGAAGCGGTACGTGATCAAGCCGACCGTAGATCCGCTCAAACCGCCACAACGCCGCATGAGCCTCCATTTCGTTGGCTATCTCCTCCGGCGTCACGTGCGCCAGGGCTTCCATCATGCTTGACATGAGTCCCACTAGCTTTGCATGCGGCATAGTCGCGCCGAAGCGGCCCATGTCGGCGGCAGAGATCAGTGCTACACCGGCCAGCCGGTGATCATGCGCGGCGGTTTCCGCCGCCACCCATCCGCCCATGCTGTGACCGACCAGCACGATGCGAGCCGTATCAATGCTCAACGCCTTAGCGTTGGGCTTGTCCCTGAGGTAGGCCAATACCGCGTTCGTATCCTGCAGACAATGCGAAAGCCGGTACACGCCGGGGCTGCCCCACGAGCCCCGATAAAAGAAAGTGATGGCATTCCAACCCGCGCGTCGCACTGCCTGGGCGAGATCGAGATTCTTTTCGTCTCCGGGTAATCCGATGAGGAACAGGGCAGTGGGGTGAGGGCCCACGCCTTCCGCCAGATACGCAATGCCGTTAATTCTTACTCCACCAGTGGGAATTTTCAGCACTTCCATCCGAGCCGGATGAAGAGCATCGTGCGGCGGGTCAGTGTAGATGGCTGGTGGAACGTCCGGTATCTTCGGAGCTCCTGATGCCACCCCGATGGCGGTCATCATGAATCCGAACAACGTCAGTGGCCAGTACAACGTGTATCGGCAGATCATGGTCTTTCTCCCCAACCGCTGGCCTTGAGTCTAGTCTGTTGCGTTCCTCACCCGCAAGTCAGCGAAGCTTCGTGTCTCAAAGGGAAGTGCGAAGCAGGAGAGCGTGCCGCCCCCCGGGTCGACGGGTGTTCTGGCATCCAGAACGAGTTCTCCTGCGCCCACCAGCGCTCGCTTCACTGGCTGCTTGGGCCGACTGCCGGCGCACCAGGCTCTCGATTGCTCGCGCCTGTGGACGACGCGAAAAACAGTACCATCTCAGGCTGCATTACCCACTCAGAACTCAACAGAGGCAGATATATCTTCATATCAAAGACACTCTTAATCAGTTAATTAGCGGCTTAAATTCTTCCGACAACGCCTTGAAAATTTTCTCTCCACCCGCCAGGATATCGCCGTTTTCGGGCATGCCCGGGGTGCCGTCGAAATGGCCGATGAGGCCGCCGCACTCCTGGATCATGAGTACGCCGGCGGCCATGTCCCAGGGTTTCAGGCCCATTTCCCAGAAGCCATCCAGGCGGCCGGCGGCCACATACGCCAGATCCAGAGCCGCGGAACCGGCGCGCCGCACCCCGGCGGCTTTGCGCACCACCGCCTCGAACATCTTCATATAGAGATCAAGATTGTGTTTCTCGCGGAACGGGAAGCCGGTGCCGATGAGCGCGCCGTCCAGGGTTTTGAGCGCGGTAACGCGCATGCGTTTGCCGTCCACCTGGGCGCCTTCGCCGCGGCTGACGGTGAACAATTCCTGGCGCATGGGATCGTAGATCACGCCGTGTTCAAGACGGCCGCGATGCTTGAGGGCGATGGAGACGCAGAATACCGGAAAGCCATGTAAAAAATTGGTGGTACCGTCCAATGGGTCAATGATCCACTGGAATTCATCATTGCTTCCCTGGGCGCCGCTCTCCTCGGCGAGGATGGCGTGGTCCGGATGGGCCTTACGAATGGTGTAGATGATGTCTTCTTCGGCCAAGCGGTCCACCTGGCTCACGAAATCGTTGTGTTCCTTGGCTTTGATGGTCAGCCGGTCAATCCGGCCCACGTGACGGATGATGATGTCACCGGCGCGGCGCGCGGCGCTGATGGCGATGTTCAGTAATGGCTGCATAAAAAAGTCTCTTCGCGGGCGCGGGCGGAAATGTGGATTGCGGTTAAAGAGCGGGCCGCGCCGATGTGAAGCAGTGCGGCAGGGCGCGTAGAATAGCAGAAGCCGCAAACTGCCTCCAATCAAATGCCACGTCACATCCGCATTGTACTGGTGGAAACCAGCCATCCCGGCAATATCGGCGCCGCCGCCCGCGCCATGAAGACCATGTGCCTGGATCAACTGGTGCTGGTGAACCCCGTGGAATTTCCCCATGCTGAAGCCAGCGCCCGTGCCTCGGGTGCCGCCGACCTGTTGGAGCGGGCGCAGGTGGTGACGAGTCTCGATGCAGCGCTTGCCGGTTGCACCCTGGTGGCCGGTAGCAGCGCACGCCGGCGCGCGCTCGGTCCGCCTGCGCTGACACCGCAGGAATGCGTGCGGAAGTTAATGGCGGTATCAACGGATCAGGACGTAGCGGTGGTGTTCGGCCGCGAGCGTACGGGTCTCACCAATGAAGAAACTGATCGCTGCCATTACCTCATGCACGTTCCTGCGAACCCAGACTACGCCTCGCTGAATCTCGCCGCCGCCGTGCAGGTGATCGCCTATGAGTTCATGCTGGCGCGGGAAATGTCAGGCACGGCGGCAGCCAGTGAATCGCGATTCGCCACTGCCGAGGAGATGGAAGGTCTGTATGCACACCTTGAAGCGGCCGCGCGTGACGCTGGTTTCCTGGATCCCGCCAATCCCAAGCATCTCATGCGGCGTCTGCGGCATCTGTTTAACCGCGCCCGGCCCGACCCGAGCGAGGTGAATATCCTGCGTGGCTTGTTGAATGCACTGCAGCAAGCCAAGCACGGCAATGGGCCGGGAAAAGATTGATTTCGCACCTTGGTATAATGCCGTCCTAAACCCTGGCATTACGGCTGCTTCATAGATATGGCCATTTACCTGGATCACAACGCCACCACACCGCTGGATCCGCGGGTGCTGGACGCCATGCTGCCGTGGCTGCAAGGCACGCACGGGAATCCATCCAGCGTCCATCGCCCGGGGCGCGAAGCCCGTGCAGCGCTGGATAGGGCGCGCATGCAGGTGGCGGCACTGGTGAGTGCGCAGCCCGCCCAGGTGATTTTCACCGGCGGCGGTACCGAAGCGGATAACCTGGCGCTCAAAGGCGTGTGCGGCAGCAAACCCCAAGGCCGTGTGCTGGTCAGCGCCATCGAACACGCGGCGGTGCTGGGGCCGGCGGAGGATCTGGCCCGGCAGGGTTGGCAAGTGCAGCGGCTTCCCGTGGATGCCGACGGCCTGCTTGATTTTAATGGGCTGCAGAAAATGCTGGCTGACGACGTGCGCCTGGTGTCGGTGATGCTGGCGAATAATGAGACCGGTGTTATCCAGGATGTGAAAGCAGTCCGCGAATGTGTTCGGCGTTACGCTGTGTTGGTGCATACTGACGCCATCCAGGCAGCCGGCAAACTGCCGGTGGATTTTGTCGCGCTGGGCGCCGACCTCATGAGTCTGTCGGCCCACAAGCTCAGCGGTCCGCGCGGCGTGGGTGCGCTCATCGTGGATCGGCGCGTGGACTTGGCGCCGCAGATAACCGGCGGCGGTCAAGAACACGGACTGCGCGGCGGCACGGAAAACCTTGCGGGTATCATTGGATTTGGCAAGGCGGCGGAATTGGCGCGCATGGAACTGGATAGGCGCAGCCGGCATTTGCGTGGGCTCCGGGATCAATTTGAAGCGCGGCTTAAATCCATGCCTGGCATCCGTATTTTCGCCGCGCACGCGGAACGCCTGCCCAATACCGTACAGATTGGCGTCACGGGCTTCGACGGAGAGATGGCCGTGATGGAACTGGACAAGCGTGGCATTGCGGTGTCCAGTGGATCCGCCTGCCATAGCGGCAGCGGTCAACCCAGCCATGTGCTGCTGGCCATGGGCATGGATGCGGTACAGGCACGCAGTGCAGTGCGCATCAGTTTTGGGATGGATAACAGCGCGCATGATGTGGAGGCGCTGTTGGCGGCGCTGGCCGCGTTTACTTCAAAACGTACCGGCGCGCTGGCGCTCGCATGAAAAGTACGGGGACCGCATGAGCCACAAAGTCATCTATCTGGATTATGCCGCCACCACGCCGGTGGATCCACGGGTGGCGGAGAAAATGGCGGGTTGTTTGACTTGCGAGGGCATGTTCGCAAATCCTGCTTCCGCGCATGCGCCGGGACGGGCAGCGCGTGGCGCGGTGGAACAGGCCCGCAGCCAGGTGGCGGCGTTGGTAGGGGCCGAACCCGGCGAGATCATTTTTACGTCCGGCGCCACGGAATCCGACAATCTGGCCATCAAGGGCGCGATGCACTTCTATAAGGGTAAGGGCCGGCATCTCGTCACCTCACGCATTGAGCACAAGGCAGTGTTGGATACCTGCAAACAGCTGGAGCGCGATGGCTTCGAGGTTACCTGGCTAAAGCCAGACGCGGATGGTTTGATTCAACCGTCCATGGTCGAGCAAGCCTTGCGTCCCGACACGGTGCTGGTTTCGATCATGCATGTGAACAACGAAATCGGGACCCTCAACGACATCGCCGCCATCGGCCGTATCACCCGTGAGCGCGGCGTTTTATTCCACGTGGATGCGGCCCAGAGTGCCGGCAAGCTGCCGATAGATTTGAAAACCCTGCTCGTGGACCTCATGTCCTTTTCCGGTCACAAAGTCTACGGTCCCAAGGGCATCGGTGCGCTCTATGTACGCCGCGAGCCACGCGTGCAGCTCGACCCGCTGATCCACGGCGGCGGGCACGAACACGGGTTGCGTTCCGGCACCCTCGCCACCCATCAAATCGTCGGTATGGGCGCAGCCTTTGACCTCGCGCGCCAGGAACTCGCGCAGGAAGCTCCGCAGCTGCGGGCGCTGCGTGAACGCTTGTGGCAAGCGTTACATGTCGCGATACCCCGGGCGCTGTTGAATGGTCACCCGAGCCAGCGCGTTTGCGGGATACTCAATGTGGCCTTCCCCGGCATCGAGGGCGAGAGTCTGCTGTTTGCCTGCGAGGCACTCGCGGTTTCCAGCGGTTCCGCCTGCACCTCGGCGGACCGGCAACCCTCGTTCGTGTTGCGTGCGCTGGGACGGGACGATCAATTGGCCGGCAGCAGCATTCGCTTCAGCATCGGGCGATTCTCCACCGCTGCGGAGGTAGACGCGGCAGCATCCATCGTGAGTGAGGAATATCACCGGCTGCTGGATTTGGCGCCGACGGGATAGATGCATGCCGAGCTCCGCGACCGAATACAGCGCCACGGCCTGGACACATTTTCGCAGGCCCTGCAATGCGGGTGAATTCCCGGCAGGCACGGCCGGGGTGCTGTCTGGCGAGGCGGGCGCGCGCCAGCACGGCCGCGCCGTGGCATTCCAGCTACAGGTCACCGCCGGTGGCCGGGTAGCCGATTGCCGTTATCGGGTCTATGGCTGCCCCGCCACCATCGCCTTGTGTTCCCTGACCAGTGAAGCGCTCAAGGGCCGACCGCTGGCCGCGGCCACCGCGTTCAGCGTGGTGGCACTGGCGGAGCAGCTGGGCTTGCCGGCCGCGAAACGCAGCGCGGCACTGACGGTGGAAGATGCCATCCGCAGCGCCGCCGGGAGGTACAATAGCTCCGGGTGACTGCCGCTGGCGACCACGGAATTGACACACAGAGCTTAACGATGGCCATTACCTTAACGGATGCCGCCGCCCGGCGGGTTAATAGCTACCTGGAGAAGCGCGGAGGTGGCTTGGGCTTGCGCTTGGGCGTCAAGAAAACCGGCTGTTCCGGTTTCGCCTATGTCGTGGATTATGCGGATGCCGCCAATCCTGAAGACGTGATTTTCGAGCAACATGGCGTCAAAGTGCTGGTGAGCCGCGACCATCTGGCTTTCCTGGACGGTACCCGGGTGGATTTCGTGCGCCAAGGCATCAATGAGTCCTTCCAGTTCCATAATCCAAATGTGAAAGATGAGTGTGGCTGCGGAGAAAGTTTCAACATCTAAAAAGCCTTGATTTTCCGGGGCTTCCACCTGATTTTCATTGCCTATACCTGCCCCCTGCCAGTACACTTAACTTTTTAAACGCGCTGAAAATCCGTGGTCCAATGCCACGTACAACCCCGCCCTGCGGGCGCCCGGCATATTTCACATACCCTCAACACATCTGGAGTTGTATTCGTGGCCAATGAGCGCACCCTGTCCATCGTCAAGCCCGATGGCGTGGCGAAGAATATCATCGGCGAAGTCTATACCCGCTTCGAGAAGGCGGGACTGAAAATCGTGGCGGCGCGTATGTTGCATCTGACCCGTTCCCAGGCGGAAGCTTTCTATAGCGTGCATCGGGAGCGGCCGTTCTTCAAACCGCTGGTGGATTTCATGATTTCCGGACCGGTGATGGTGCAGGTGCTGGAGGGCGAGAACGCCATCGCCCGCAATCGCGAGGTGATGGGCGCCACCAATCCCAGGGACGCCAAACCCGGGACCATCCGCGCCGATTTCGCCAAGACCGTGGATGAGAATGTGGTGCATGGTTCCGATGCCTTGGAAACCGCGGGGAACGAAATTGCCTTTTTCTTTTCACAAAATGACCTCTGTCCGCGTTCGCGCTGAATACCCATGACCGAGATTGTCACCAAGGTGAATTTGCTGGGCCTGGATCGCCAGGCGCTGGAAGTGTTGTTCGCGGCACTCGGCGAGAAACCTTTCCGCGCGCGCCAGCTCATGCAATGGATCTATCACCGCAGTGTGACCGATTTCGATGCCATGACTGATCTTGGCAAATCCTTGCGCGCCAAACTCCAGGAATGCGCTGAAATTCGCGTACCAGAAGTCGTGAGCGAACAGTTTTCCGAAGACGGTACACGCAAATGGCTGTTGGGAATGGATTCCGCAAACGGTATCGAGACGGTATTCATCCCGGATCATGAGCGTGGCACTCTATGCATCTCCTCGCAGGTAGGGTGCGCCATGGATTGCAGCTTCTGTGCCACCGGCAAGCAGGGTTTCAACCGCAATCTCAACGCCGCCGAGATCGTTGCTCAGGTATGGCTGGCGAACCAGCGCCTGGGCGCCATCCACGGACTGGAGCGCGCCATCACCAATATCGTGTTCATGGGCATGGGTGAGCCGTTGGCCAATTACAAGCATGTGCTGACGGCATTGCACGTCTTCCTGGATGATTTCGGCTATGGTTTGTCGAAGCGCCGCGTGACCGTGAGTACCTCAGGATTGGTGCCGAATCTCAACAAGCTTGCCGAGGAATGCGATGTGGCGCTGGCGGTCTCGTTGCACGCACCCAATGATGCGCTGCGCGACGTGCTGGTACCCATCAACAAGGTCCATCCCATCGCCGAGCTCATGGATGCTTGCCGCTATTACGTACGCAATCAGGACCGTAGTCATGTTCATATCACATTCGAGTACGTCATGCTCGCGGGTGTGAATGACGGCTTGGATCAGGCACGCGAGCTGGCGGTCCTGGTCGCGGACATTCCCTGCAAAGTAAACCTGATTCCCTTCAATTCTTTTCCGGGTACTCAATATCAACGCTCACCTGACGAGGTTATTGAGCGTTTCGCAGAGTACCTATGGGGGAAAGGGATAGTCACCATCACACGCCGCACCCGTGGCGACGACATTGATGCCGCCTGCGGCCAATTGGCGGGTAAAGTTCAGGACCGGATTCACCGCGAGCAACGCATGCGCGACCAAATGGAGGTACGGGTATGAGAATCCTGAAAGCGGTAAGCATTATGGTTATGACAGCGGTGTTCATGCTCGCGGGTTGTGTCAGCAGCTCGACAATTCCGGGTGACAAGGTTTCATTGAAACATGCCTCCCAGTACAATGTGGAACTGGGTGTAGCCTACATGCGTCAGGGTCAGCGCGATCTGGCCATGCAGAAACTGCAATTGGCATTGCAACAGGATTCTGGCAATGCGAATGCCTATTCGGCGCTCGGACTGCTCTACAACAGCACCGGCGACATCGAGCGTGCCGATGAGAACTACCGCAAGGCCTTGAGTGAGGCGCCGCATGATCCGCAGATTCAGAACAACTATGCAGTGTTTCTGTGCCAGCAGGGCAAACCCAAAGAGTCGGATAAATACTTCGTTGAGGCGGCGGAAAATCCGTTGTATCCGACGCCAGAGGCGGCCTATACCAATGCCGGCGTGTGCGCCAACCTTATTCCTGACAAGGCGGCCGCAGAACAATATTTCCGCAAGGCCCTCGCCATCAATCCGAGATTCCCAGAGGCCCTCTATCAGATGGCGCGGCTGAGCTTTGAACAGAAGCAATATCTCGAGGCGCGAGCTTTCATCGAGCGGTTCAATGCCGTGGCGCCGCAGCCGCGTCCGGAAGTACTGTTACTGGGTGTGCGTACCGAGAAAGCACTCAGGAATAA
>DAHVFI010000162.1 GCA_027317045.1 Gammaproteobacteria bacterium | reverse complement strand
CACATGAGCACAATGAACCACAGCCCGTGGTGAAGCCAGAAATTGTCCACTAGCGCGCCGCCCCGGACAGCATCTATCGGATGACCCGCAATCGGCGGCTCACGAGGTGATGTACTCGCGCAGCGATTTCGCCTCCTGCAGTTTTTCCTGCAGCATGGCCTTGACCAGATCTCCGATGGAGACGATGCCGACGAGTTTGCCGCCGCGCACCACCGGCATGTGGCGGAAGCGCTTGTTGGTCATGATATTGAGCACTTCGTCCACGCTGGCGTCGGGAGTGGCGGTTTCCACGTCGTGTGTCATTAACCAGGAAATCTTCAAATCGCCAAGCTTGTTGCCATGTTCGGCATAGCGCCGCAGGAAGTCGCGCTCCGTCAGAATGCCGCCGACCTGTCCTTTGGCGTTGGTGATGACCACCGCGCCCACGTGCTTGTCGCACATGAGCTTGACGGCTTCCGTGGCGGTCACGTTCTCGTGGGTGACCACCGTTTCCCAGCCCTTGGAATCCAGCACATCCGAGAGTTTCATGTCCATGCCCTCCCCATGTCTTTCGTAAAGCATAGCGCAATGGACAGGCAGTGGCATGGACGGATACTGGACTGAGTCTATACCTGATGATGTGTGCGTCAGCGTTTGGCCGCCGCTGCCAGCAGCAGCGCGCGGCGCGCGAGACTGGCCTTCGGCCAATAAACGTTGCGGTCGTAATACTCGGCAACCGCGGGTATCTTTTCCGGCAGCACCACCCACGGTTGCTTCGAGGACGTGAAGATATGGATGTCCGGCGGGAAGCGGTCCGGTTCGTCGAGGCTGCCGACCCTTACAAAACGCAAGCTGTCGCCGGCGCCGGCGTAATTACTCCACAGCGCGATATGGCACACCCGGCAGCGGCTGATCTTCTGGCCCTTGCCGCTGTTGGAGGGCGTATTGACGATTTCCACTTCGCCCTTCAGCAGCATCACGCGGTCGGCTTCAATCATGGCGTTGAGGGCGAACGCCGTCCCGGTTTCGCGCTGGCACCAGCGGCAATGGCAGCAGTGCACGAACAGCGGCGTGCCGTGCATGCGGTAGCGCACCGCGCGGCAGGTGCAACCGCCTTCGAAAACCTGGTTTTCACCCGTAGCCATCAACTATCCCTACCCGCTTTTATTCTCTCAAAAACCCAGCTAAACGGTACGGCAGCGCTATAAC
>DAHVFI010000200.1 GCA_027317045.1 Gammaproteobacteria bacterium | reverse complement strand
ATACCGACTGCAAGACCTTCAGCATTGACCAGACCGGCAATAAAACCGCCACCAATTCCGCCGGTGCCAGCAATCCCGCCTGCTGGGGTTCCTGAGGTCTTCTGATTCCCTCCTCCCGGCCGGCTCTCGCCGGCCTTTTTTGAATGCTCCTGCATTCGTCGATGATAGGCGCGGCGTTTTGACAATGAGCATTAGTTTGTCTTAGCGCCCCCTGATGAAAAGCCACGGCGGAAATGCTGAGGCAAAATCCTTGTGCACACTGCCGGTACACGTAAACGTATTCCCTGAAACATGTGCAAAAGACAAAAAGCGATGCACTCGGGATACTCAGGCGGAATAGCAGTTATTTCTAAGGTATTTTCTTAGAAACTGCATGCATTTGTCATATGCATGAAATCCAGGATGATGCGGTTTCGCGCACTGCTTTACATATATTTAATGGTTTTCTGCTTTTGCGACCATTCATCGCCAAATTTTCTACGTCCATCAGCATAATCACATTTGTTTCCCACTCAAGATTATTTAGCACTATATTTCGCGTATGCAAACAATTTCACGCGTACGCGGATTCACCCTGATCGAGTTGCTGGTGCTGGTGGCAATCGTCGCCATTCTTGCGACCATCGCGGTGCCTGACTTCAGCGCCAGCATCAAGAATGATCGGGATATTTCCCAACTCAACAACCTGCTCACCAGTCTGATGCTGGCGCGCAGCGAAGCCATAAAATCCGCCGCCGATGTCAGCATCTGTGCCGGCAGCAACACCACCTGCAGCGGCACTTCCTGGGCCAATGGCTGGGTGATTTATTACAACACCGTGCCGCCCGGCGTCACCAACCCGATCATCCGCGTGTTCCCGGCTATCAGCGGCAATAATACTTTCACCAGCGATGGCGGCTATAGCTTCACCTTCCAGGAAAATGGCACGCTCGCGCCCACGCCGCCGGCGCCGATCAACTTCACCTTGTGTGACCCACGCGGCCCGGTGTATGCGCGTTCCATCAATCTGATCGCCACCGGCAGCGCCGAAGGCGCAGCTAAAGTAGGTTATCGGGTTGACGGTAGCACGCCGCTCACATGCCCATGAGGTGATTACAGCATGTCCGCCGGTCCAACAAACCACATACCCTCCGGCCATCCGCAGCACGCCGCCGGCTTCAGTCTGCTGGAGGTGCTGATTGCGCTGGTGATCCTGTCAGTGGGCCTGTTGGGCATCGCCGCCATGATCAGCACCACCTTGAAAAGCAATGACAGCGCCTACATGCGTACCCAGGGTACGGCGCTGGCTTACAACATCATTGACCGCATGCGCGCCAATCAGACGGCGGCGGACAACGGTCTGTATAACATCACCTTGCCGGCCTCTGCCTCCACCGCCGCCAATCCCACCACCTGCACGAACGCCACCTGCGACTCGACGGCATTGGCGGCTTATGACCTGGGACAGTGGGAATATAACGTGGCCAGACTGCTGCCTCAGGGCCGCGGCGGCATAACCTCCGCCAATAACGGCGGTGTCACCCTGGTGACGGTCACGCTCCTATGGAACGACAGCCGTGCTCACGACAGCCTGCAAAAGAGTGGTGCGCCGACAGCCACCACTTTCAGTCTGAGCGTGAGCTCGGTGCTGTAACCAGGAATGCCGGTCATGCGCTGTAACCAACATTCTGCCCATGTCAGGCAAACCGGTTTGTCGCTGATCGAACTCATGATTGCCATGGCCGTGGGCCTGATCCTGATGGCCGGCGCATTGTCCATTTTCATTTCCAGCCGCCAAGGCTACGGTGTCAACACCGCCATCAGCCACGTGCAGGAAAGCGGTCGTTTCGCCCTGGGTTTCATCCACAACGACGTGCGCATGGCGGGTTACATGGGCTGCGCCACCAGCGCTCAGGTGACCAACTACCTGAATCCGCTCCCTGGCTCCAATCTAGCCTACGATTTCGCTACCGCCATCACGGGCTACGATTATGTCGGCACTGCTCCAAGCAACACTTATCCGATCTCGCCAGCCATGCCATCGGAGAATCCCAATCCTGATACCAATGCCGGCGATTGGTCGCCCGCGCTTGACAGCACCTTGCAGAACCTAGTGATACCCGGCACCGACGTACTGGTGGTGCGTTTCAGCCAGGGAAACGATCCGGTTTACATCACCTCTATCCCCGGCAGCCCTTCGCCGAACAGTCCTTCCGCCGATTTCAATATCAACACCAACGGAGGTCTTCAGACAGGACAGCTGTTGGTGATTACCAACTGCCTGAGTGCGGTGGTCCTGCAAGCCACCCAGATTAACGGCGGCGGCACGAACGTGGTGCACAACACCGGTACTGGCGCCCCCGGCAATGCAATCCAGGGCCTGCCCGCTGCCTTCGTGGGAGCCCAAGTAATG
>DAHVFI010000140.1 GCA_027317045.1 Gammaproteobacteria bacterium | reverse complement strand
AGTCATTGGCATAGGCGCTTTTCGGCAGTGCCGCGAGGCTCGCGCCGCTCCACCCCTCCACCACCCTGCCATCGGCACCAATCAGTTCGGCCTGCACAATATTGGAAGGCTCGGCGGGGGTACCGGCATCCAGGTAAGCGGTAAACGTTACCGCTCCACCGGACTTCAGGAGGCCCCGCGAGAGGCTGATGTGATGTTTGGCAGGGCTCACCGGACCGCCGTGGAACGGCGTGAACACCGAACCGCGGAAGTCGTTGTAGGTCAGCACTACAAACAGGATGGTCACAATCACACCGAGAATGCCCAACCGCCTGACCCGAGTATTGTGCCAGGGGCCACTGCCCAACCACTGAAACCAGCCACGTCCGGCCAGCGCCGGGCGGCGGTGCATAAGCCAGCTGTCCATCGAGAACGCCGCCGCCCCCCCGATGAATAGCGCTACGCCCATGGCGAAGTTGGCCGAAGCCATGGTCCACTAGTCAATGCAGGTCGCCCCCTGCCAGCCGAACAGCAGCATCAGCACAAAACTGATGCCGATGGTCACTAGCGCCGAGAGCCGCGTCATGAACCCGAAGATCAGGAACAGCCCAAAGATCAGTTCGGCAGCGCTGAATACAATCACGCCGGTATAGAGGACGACGAAGTGATGCAACAGGTAGTCCACCACCTTATCCATGCCGAGCAGCGCGCCGGGCATGGCCGTCTGGAACTTATTGGCCATCCAGCTGGCCGCGTGCGGATCAAGTTTGCTCGGGGCATAGATAAAGCGCCGACTGCCGCCGCCCCAGAATATCCAACCCTGGGTAAAACGTACCGCCAGCAGCACGATACCGACCAGCCGCCAGGCGGCCGCCGATTCCGTGCTTTGCGTCTGCGGATTTTCTGCAATCGTAGCCATGGTTGACTCTCCGCGGGTGGTGCGCCGCCAGGTTATCCGGCGTGATAGGGTTTGAAACCGTAACGCTCGAAGATCTTCAATGCCGTGGGTGAGCGCAGAAACTCGATCCAGGCCTTGGCCGCCGCGGGATGCGCCGCACCCTTGACCACCGCGGCCGCGTACACCGCCGTGGTGTTGTAGCGCGCCGGAATATCCACGTGGCTGATCGGATGGCCAGCCTGTTCCTGGAAAATGGCTTCCGACTTCCAGGTGATTCCGGCTACGGCCAGCCCCTGCATCAGGAACAACGGTGTCTGCCGGTGATGGATATGGGTCAGGATCGTGGATCCGTCCTTGACCTTGGTCTCATAGACCATCTTTTTGAGCGTCGGACCGCCGGCCTTGACCAGCGAGTTCTCGATCTGCCGCGCCACGCCCTCCCAGGCCGGGTTGGGCATCACCAGGCGTACGCCCGGCTTGCCCAGGTCTTTAAGGCCGGTGATGTGTCCCGGATTGCCCTTGGAAACCATGATGGTCAGATCGTTGGTGACGTAAGGCACCGCCGGCGCCATCAGTTTGCCGGCCGCGATCTGTTCCCGCACTTTCTTGAGGCCTGCTGCAAACACATCCGGCGGCACGGTGAAAGTCATGTTGCCGGAGGTGAAGGTGTTGCCCATCTCCATGGCCTTGATCAGCAGGCCCGGCGGGATGGTGACATAGAATATCTTGCCACGCAGCCCGGGGTGTTGCGTCTCGAATGCCTTTACCAGCGCCCCCATGGCGAAGTAGTAGTTGCCGCCGACATAGATCACCAGCTTGGGATCGTTGACGCTGCCGTGGAAGTCCGGCATCGCGTCCACTTCGGAAATGGTGAACTCCAGCCCCTTGTTCAAGGCCGGATTGTTCTTGCCCTGCGACCACGGCGGGTAGAGAGTTTCGTTGTACTTGGACGGGGTTACCGGCTTGCCGGTGTCGGTGGCCGCGGCCGCGCCGAACGTGGCGCCAAAAACCACGGCTCCCAGGAATAGCGGCATCAATCGTTGCAGCGTACATGAAACCATGTGGATACCCTCGGCTGAAAACGTGGTGCGCAAACCTGCCGCGGCGCATGCCGCGGCAGGTTTGCATCCCCAACCCTTACATGCGCATCAGCGCATAGCCTTGGTTCTGCTGGATAACAAGCGTGGAGAGCGCCGACAGCGCCACCTGGATGTCGGGGTTCACTTCACTGGGGTTGAAATGCATATCCCCGAGTGCATTGCCGCATACCAGCACTTCCACGCCCGCCTTGCGCAGGGCCTCGATCACCTTGAGATTGGGATTCGGACGGTGGAATTTGGCTTCAAAGGCACGCTCGTTGAGCGCGATGGGCGTGGCCGGGCCGTGGATGATTACCGTGAATTTCAGATGACTCAGGGGCACGCCGGCGGCGGCAAACGTATTGACCGCGCGGGCAATGTGATCGAGTCCCGGATTGAGTGTGTCGAACCCCCTGCCCTTCTGCGTCAGATCAAAAAGCGCCTTGTAGGTACTTGCAGTGCTGGGCTTGTCGGTAGCGCCTGGCCACACGTGCACCGGACCGTAACCTGGAATGGCCGGATACTGCCAGAAACCGGCTGTATCGGCCGCGAACGCCGCCCCGCAGATCAGCAACAGCACGCCAAACGCTGCGCTCGTCATTATGGACATTTTCATGATTTCTCTCCCAAACCTGACCGCCCGATGTCGTGCGGGGGCGGCAAACCGCTGCCCATACCATCAGAATGGTGTTGGCAGGGGCGTTAGCCTACGCCCGCAACTCCTATAATGAAAATACATAATTTCAATACCGTCGCCGAAAGCGGCAGTATCAGCGCCGGCGCCAAGCGGCTGCATCTCAACCAGCCCGCGGTCACCCGCCAGCTGCGTCAGCTTGAAAGCCTGCTTGGCAGCACGTTTTTCGACAGGCTGCCCAGGGGCGTGCGCCTGACCGAAAGCGGGGAACTGTTACACGATTATGCTCAGCGCATCTTCACCCTGGAACGGGAGGCTGAAACCGCAATCCGCGAGATGCGGCAGTTGGGCACAGGAGAGCTGGTCATCGGTGCCAGCAGCACCATCGGCAACTATCTGCTGCCACCCATGCTCGCCGAGTTCCGGCGCCGCTATCCGGCCGTGGAAATCACTGTGGAAATCGCCAATGCCCACACCATCGAGACTGATCTGCTGAGCCGAAGACTGGCGCTGGGCCTGACAGAGGGGCGCTTGAAATCCGCTGATCTGCATGCGCATGTATTCATGCACGATAAGATCATTCCCATTGCTGCCGCCACTCATCCGCTTGCACACCTGCGGCGTGTCGGAACACAAGCCATCTGCCGCGAGACACTGCTGCAGCGTGAAGCGGGATCGGGAACACGTGAATTCGTGGAGGAGGCGCTAAAGCGCGCGCGCTTGCAATTCAGCCACTCAGTATGCTTAGGCAGCACCGAAGCCATAAAAAAAATGGCGGCAGCCGGTGGTGGCGTGGCGCTTTTATCACGTTTGGCGGTGAAAACAGAATTGCAGGCTGGCATGCTAAAAACCTTAGCCGTACCGGAACTTCACTTAAACCGACCGCTGCGCTGGGTGCATTTGCACCGCCGGCATTTACCGCCGTCGGTAGTGGCATTCCTGGCATTGCTGCCCAGTTTTTCGCCCGGAACCCGGGCCTGATGTTGTGCAATACAACCGATCGTGCGAACACCAATCGCACGGCTCTCCCACACGCGGATTTTTCGCAATCAGCAAGCGGCTGGCAACGACCGCAGCACAGCCGGAACAGTCCGCGGCACCTGTCGGCGATTTAACCGGGCACACTGCTATGCGGTAATTCAACACAGTCCTGGGGGAAAATGCCGTACACCCGCAACCAAGTGCTGACGTGCCGGATGCACCGGCACTGCAATGCCGACGCTACACCCCCCAGAGTAGCTCGAGGGAGTGCCCCGCGTTATCGCACGCGAAGATTCTGTGTTCGGAAACTGCTGCTCCGCACGACTTTCTCAACCTTGACTCTATGCTCAAACGCCTCCTTCACAGCTGCGGACCTGGCACTGCGGACGCCGGGGCTATCCCGGGCTTCTCGCCGCAGGCCGCGTGCTTCCTTGATCCGCCGGAAGTAACCATCCCAGACATTGTTGGCCGAATTGTATACGAATCACCGAGCTCAGCTATATCTGCGCTTGTTCGCGGGATGCATGCAGAGCAATCATTGCCAGCAGGATGCACATCAGGCAGATAGCCGCGATGGCCAATGGCAGGGTGGTGGCGCCAGTGACGGCGAAGTTCCGTATCAATCGCAACATGAAAATTCTCCAGTGACTCTGAGAATTTCTCCGACACTTAATATCAGAGCAATTCCGATACCAAGCTGTGGAGCCCTTCAATCCCAGGACTTGGGAGGCGAAATCCAGTACGCGGGCTGACAAACAGCGTCAGCTTTGCACCAAAGTGTTGGTGCCCTGTCCAGGATGCTAAATCTCAGGGTTTATGAGTCGCCAGAACGTATTACCGGCGTGATTAGACAGGCCTAGGCACGCCCTCTTGAAACAAGCCCTGCAGCAGCGGTATCAGATCAGTGGTAACCGCAGCCTTGGAGACGTACCCGTAGACCCCCAAGTGCTGACCGCCCTCGCGGTATTCAGGCTCGTCGTATAGCGACATGATGATGACGTGTGGGTGATCGGGCAAGGACCTGATACGCTTGGTGACTTCAAAGCCGTTTATATCCGGCATTTCCAAGTCAACCACCACCACATCGGGCCGCTGTTCAGTCACCAGCGCGAGACACTCCGCACCGTGAGAAGCACGCCCCACCACTTGCAGCCAGTCATGCCCGGAGAGCAGATGGCGGACACTATCCATGAAAATACCATTGTCGTCGGCAAGCAGCACGCGGAGCTGTCCGTTTGGGTTGGGCATGTTCATTGCAATTCCGTGCTTTTTGACAGTCGTAAGTGTACCCGGAAGGCGCCACTCACAGTATACGGAAACGGAGGATTGTTCCCTCAGGAAATTCCTGATTTTTTTGGACAGCGTAGGCCGAGCTGATAGTCGGCAATGAGGGGAGATCAACCAAAGGTGTGTGCCCATACCTTGACCGGGATAGTCATGTTGTGCCGGCAGCGAGAACTCCGGGTGCTCAAAATCCGGATCCGCAGCAAGCCGTGCCACGGCGTAGATACCCACCTTCCCGGCACACCGGCTTCAGACAAAACCAGCGCTATCTCCCGGCCGTAATCAATTTGCGTAAGGCACGCGGCCAATGTGTGTTGCAGAACTTGCATGCCGCCGTGAAAGCGTGGATATATTTCCTCCGGCGTGAGCCGGTTGAACAGTTGCGCGCGCATCCAACGCAGAACACCGGCAGCACCCGCCAGCAACGGATTGGTATCGAGTTCCACCACTTCCGCCGCCGTGCCGTCCTGACCGAACAGCAGCACCGGCTCGAACTCCCCATCATTGCCGATGCCGGCAATGAGCTCGCGGACCTGGGGCGGTGAACGCGTGCTGGAAGAATTGGAGGATGATCCCCTGCCCAGGATCCGCTGACCGGCTTTAGCTCACGACAGAGACACCCCGATCAACGCGCCGACACCGTAGGTCACGGCCGCGGCAACGCAGCCGATGACCACCTGTCTCGCAGCCGAAAACCATGCGCTGCGGCCGTTGAACAACGAGGTGGCCATGCCGATGCCCGCCAGCGCCAGGATGCTTAAGCCGATGCACAATCCAACCGCGGTAAAGCCGTGAGTTCCAATGATAAAGGGAACAACCGGGAACACGGCGCCCACGACAAATAACGCAAACGACATGCTCGCAGCGGTCCAGGGGTTACCGCCCAACTGGGCGGGGTCAATGCCCAATTCCTCGCGCGCCAGGGTATCGAGAGCCGCCTGTTTGTCCTGCATTAAATCAGCAGCCACCCGCTGGGCCTCCTCGCGGCCGAGCCCCTTGGCCTGGTAAATCAGCGCCAGTTCCTTCTGTTCGGAATCAGGGGTCTGCTCAAGTTCCATCCGTTCCCGGGCTATCTGGGTACGCGCAAGTTCACGGGAATTGGTCACCGACAGCCATTCACCCAGAGCCATGGAGGAGGCCCCCGCCAGCAAGCCGGCCAGACCGGTCAGTAGGATTCCCCGGCTGCCTACCCCGGCGCCGGCCACGCCCATGAGCAAACAGAAGTTCGAGACCAGACCGTCGTTGGCGCCCAGTACCGCCGCACGCAGGCTGTTGCCGGAGGCGCCGCGATGCCAGCGTTCCGCCCTGGCGATATCCGCACCGATGCTGACTGACGGCCGGTCGCCCTGAAGAGCGGCGTTCACGACTGCCGCATGGCCGCGTTCCTCCGCGGATAAAGTGCCCGCATCACTCTGCCTGGAATATTTATCCCGATCCGCGAACTCCGCCTCGGCGATGCTCGGCAACACAAAACTCGGTCCGAAACGGCGCGCCAGCCGCGCCAATACCCGCATGCGCAGGCTCGGAACATGCTCGATGTCCTGAACGCCAAGCGCCGCCAGCTTCTTACGCCAGAATTCAGCATGCCGGGATTCTGCCTCGGCAAGCTGCAGGAACAGATCCTTGCGAACCGGATCCACTTCGGCCGCCGCCAGCGCTGCATACAAGGCTGCACCATCAACCTCATCCCGCAGATTCTCCTTGTAGCGCTCGACATCCTGCGTACTGGAGATGTCTTTCTCCGTCCCCATTACTCACCACTCCTGGAATCACTTGAATGCCAAGCAGCTGACCTCGCCCGCCTGCGAGTCAACCGCTTCAGATACACAAAATACGTTAGCGGCAACCACTCGCCGAGCCACTGCGCGGCCAACGGCATTCCAGCAAAAGGAAACATGCAGCCGGATAACAGGATAAAAGGCAAGAATGTAAACACTGTGGGCTATACCGCCTGAAATTGGTGACCATCAACCTGATTGGTACCAGGACCAATGTCGGATATGGTAGTCAATGGTACATCGGATGAGCCTCCTGGGTGGACGGTGGGATGAGGTTAGTGATGAAGGTCTGGGGCACCGGCGGCCGGCAAGCTAGTGAGCTGTGGGGACGGATGGTGTTGTAATGCTCTCGCCAGCGCTCGATGATTACCTGGGTGGAGCATTTAGCGAGTGCGGCCCAGCGGATCGAACTGGTGTGGGAAGTCGTGGACGGTAACGCTACGATGTCGCGACGTTGATAAATCAAAGGACCGGTCATCGCTGACAAGTCCTTGATTTATTGGCGCGCCTGGAGGATTACGGCGGGCTGTCCTTGCCCGCCGCCCCTGCGGGGCCCGCCTGCGGCGGTTCAAAATTGTTCCAGACAATTTTGTCGAACTCAGCCGATCACAACGTCGGGAGTTCGAATACCTTGAGTATTGCAACCAAATAAAATACCCCACACGGGGCATTTTATTTGGCGCGCCTGGAGAGATTCGAACTCCCGACCCCCTGGTTCGTAGCCAGGTACTCTATCCAACTGAGCTACAGGCGCAAAACTTTTACTAGCTATCGGTGGTAGTACCCATCCCTGGTATGCCCGCCAGCCCAGCCATCCATGGCTGGGCGTTCGCCGAGACGAAGCAACGCTTCTTCTGGGAATTCCCGGCTCACCCAACTGAGCTACAGGCGCATGAAGAGCCATAAATTATCCCGGAGCGTCAGGCAAGCGTCAAGGAAGTGCGGCAACACGCCGTAATCGCTCATTGAGATCTCCGCAATAACGCGGGACTGCGTGGGTGCCCAGGGAGCCGGCGGAAGTCCAATGGAGGTGTGCAGCCGGTTATGGTCGAAGGCGTTAACAGGCATAATCCGCAAACCTGCTTGCTGCATTCGACGGGCTCCATGAATCGTTTACGCGCAGACCTGCTGCTACTGTTGACGGCGTTCATCTGGGGCACGGCCTTCATCGCCCAGAAAAACGCCAATGAAACCATGGGGCCGATCTTGTTCGTGGGTGCGCGATTCCTCCTGTCCACGCTGGCACTGCTGCCGCTGGCCTGCTACGAAGCAAGCAAACACCCCCTTGCCCTGACCCGGAAAGATCTTGCCCAAGCGGGTCTGGTGGGGCTGTGCCTGTTTAGCGGCGCCAGCCTGCAGCAAATCGGCCTGGTTACGACCACGGCCACCAATGGCGGGTTCCTGACGGCCTTATATGTAGTGATCGTGCCTTTCATGGTCTGGCTGCTGACACGCCAGCGTCCGCGCTCCCTCGTGGTGCTCGCCTGCGTGATATCCATCGGGGGCGCATGGTTGCTGGCCGATAACGGCCTGGCAAAGACCTGGAACCTGGGTGACCTGTTGGTGGTCGCCGCCGATGTGGCCTGGGCCATGGGAATAACCCTGATCGCGGTTTTTTTGCAGCGCACCGACCGGCCTTTTTTCCTGTCCTTTGCCCAGTACGCGGTGACCGCGGTTCTTGCCCTGGTGTGCGGCTTCATCTTCGAACCGCTGGTCATGCCGGGAATCACATCGGCGCTGCCCGCGATTCTGTATGCCGGCCTGCTATCAGGCGGTGTAGCCTACACCCTGCAGATCGTTGCCCAGAAACACACGCCGGCGGCGGAAGCCGCGCTGATCATGTCCCTGGAAAGCGTATTTGCGGCCCTCGCCGGTGCGCTGCTGTTGCGGGAACGTTTGACGCCGTTGGCGACCGTGGGTTGTGGACTGATCTTGCTGGGTGTGCTGGTGGTGGAAGCCGGCCCGGCATTGTTACGGCGCATGAAAGGGTTTCGCGCTGACGCTCAAAATATCAACCCCGGTTAGGTAACACCAGGAACGTCCATGCGCAATTTCAATGTCATCCTGACTATTGTCTTGCTGCTGATTGCGATGCGTTTTGCGGGGGCCGCGGTGCCGTCTCACGCGGTGATATTTATGTATCACCGCTTCGGAGATCCGCGCTATCCCTCCACCAATACCCGCACCGGTCAGTTTGCCGCGCAATTGGACTGGCTGGCACGCAATCACTATCAGGTGTGGGCCCTGCCCCGTATCGTCGACGATCTGCAGGCGGACAGACCGATCCCGGATCACGTCGTGGGCATCACCGTTGATGGCGCGTTTCGCTCGATGTACGAGCATGCCTTTCCGCTGTTGGAATCCCGGCATCTGCCGTTCACGGTATTCGTCAGCAGCGACGACATTGACCGCCAGCGCCCCGATTTCATGACCTGGGGCGAGTTGCGGGACCTGCTGGCCCACGGCGGCACCATCGCCAATGACAGCGCCGACAGCGGCCATCTGGCGTTCCGCCGCCCCGGCGAAAGCGAACGAAGCTGGGCAGCACGGGTGCGCGCGGACATCCTGCGCGGCCAGCAACGGCTGCAAGCGGAACTGGGTGCCCAGGTCAATACGCAACCCAGGTTGTTCGCTTACCCATATGGAGAATTCAGCGCGCGCCTTGCCGGCATCGTCACCGCGCTTGGATTCGCCGCCTTTGGGCAGCAGTCGGGCGTGCTGGCGGCCCCGCTCGACGTACGCGCAATGCCGCGCTTCCCCATCAACCAGCACTACGGTTCCGTGTCCCAGTTCGCCTTGCGCGCAGCGGCACTGCCCATGCCCATACGGGCGGTGCAACCCTGGGATCCGGAAGTGACCCGCGACAATCCACCACGCCTGCAAGTCACGCTGGTTCCGGGCGCGATACCGCCGGCGGCCCTGCACTGCTACCTCGATGGCCCGCCCCTTGAAATCACCTGGCTCGATGCCGAACAGACCCGCTTTGTGACCCACGCATCCAGCCCCTTGCCGGCGGGACATGACAGGTATGACTGCACGGCCCGGGTGAACGGCCGTTACTACTGGTACAGCCACATGTGGGTGATGCCGCCGCGGTAACGGCCGAACTGCACGGGGTTTCGGTACTCATCAGGCTACGACTGTGCCTGATTAGCGGAAAGCCGATCGAGTAAATCAGGCGGGGGCCGTGAACCCGCCCACAAACGGCACGACCGTGATCGCCGCCATCTCCCGTCAGACAAGATTATGGCGCCAGTCAGGCAATCTTCAAACGCACGGCGCGCTGACGTTTCGACAAAGGGCGCAAGGACTCATCCCGCACCCAGCGGTGAAATACGATGAGACCGCCAATGACCACGGTCATCGAGCCGTCAATCCAGGTAATGAGTCCGCCGAGCGTCTGATCCAGGTGTGGACCGACTCCCCAGGCGCGGGACAGCTGTCCGTAGACCGGATAAAGCTCCCTATGGGTGAGTGCGATATACGCCCCAAGCAGGATGCAGGCAAACATCGCGAGGGTAACGGCCGCAAGCCGCGTGGGATATGACACGGCATTGGGTGTCGCTCTCGGATCAAACAGCATCCACCAGAAAAAAAGACCGGTAATCAGCATGCTCATATGCGCAAACTCGTCGACGGAATCATGCAACGCGATAAGGTCCATGAAATGCGGAATTTGCCAAAAGTAGAGAGCCAAGACGAATAACAGGGATGCGCCCAAGGGATGCACAAGCGCTTTCCATATTCGCCGCAACGTTTTATTCCGAACCAGCGGTTTCAGAAACCCCCGCCTCAAGGGGCTTGGTAAGCCCGCAATGAGCGGCGCCAGCGGAGCCCCAAGCGCCAGTAGAAGCGGCGCGACCATGTGCAGCAACATGTGCTGAATCTGATGTATAAAATAGAGATTGCCTGCCAGCGCATCAATTGGGGGGACAACCGCTGCAAAGCAAGTGAATATCCCAAGATAAATGAGCACCTGATTGGCGGCGCTAACCCCGCCGGTTTCTCCTGCCAAGCGCCGCACACCACGCCCATACCATAGGACCACAAGCACGGTTAAAACGACGGGCCACCACACCCATCCTGAAAACAGATCCTCTTGAAATACCTGGCCGTGTTTGGACGCGACCGCGAAATAAATTGCCACGCCAGCTCCCAACCAGTCGCCGATAAAGAACAGCACCACCAACGTGACAATTTGCCGCTGTCCAAATCCGGCCAAGCGCCGCTGCAGAATGCCCGGTCCGGTATCCTCAATTGGGCTCATCTGTATCTCCAGGATCCGGGGATAAATGAAACCGGCTTACAGAAGTTCGCCGCAGTCATATCGTTGTTCAGCAGCTACCGCCAGGTTACGTTGTCCGAGTATCCGCGGAAGTTATGCTTAGCCTGCATAGCCATCATTAAAAATGATTCCCATGCCGGCACTCCCACAGCATGGACGGGCCAAGAGCGAAAATCAAAACTCTGCTGAGTACCCGGCCTTTCCACGTGCGCATTTCAGGGCTGGTGTCAAGGCATTTTGGATGACAGCGCAAACCCCACGTAGAGGATCAGGAAAATACCAAGCGCCGCGACCACCACGCCCAACACGAGGTTGGGCAGCTTGGCCCGGTAAGGGTGTTGATCAGGCGCGTCTATGAGGCGGATATTGTGCAGGAAGTTCCAGGTGGAAAATATCACGAGCGCGAGTCCCACGATCATCATTGCCAGGCCGGCCTCTTCGGCAAAATGCCGGTTGTGGGGGATATTCACCTGATGGATCGCGACGGCAATATAGCCCAGAAACAGATCGAATTTCTCGATCACGAAGCCGAACCCCATCAACGCTACCGCCGTGCGGATCCACGCGAGATAGGTTCGCTCATTGGCGGCGTGGTCCCGGAAGTTATCGATCATTGTTCACCGCCTTTCCCCGCCTCAGGTGTGTGCACAGAATAATGG
>DAHVFI010000109.1 GCA_027317045.1 Gammaproteobacteria bacterium | reverse complement strand
ACCAAAGAAAATTGTGGGAGCGGCGATACTCGCCGCGATACCGGGATTATCGCGGTCGGGACGACCGCTCCCACAATTATCCATGCAATAACTCGCGCGTGACCTTGAGGATATCGGTCAGCACTCCGGCGGCGGTGAGTTCGGGTCCGGCGCCGGGGCCAGAGATGCTTAGCGGCACCGGCTGATAACGGTCGGTCCAGATGCGGATTAAATTCTCGCCGGGCGCCAACAAGGCGAAAGGATCCTGGGCAGAAACGTGGGTGACGCCAACGCCAACACCGCGTTCGTCGAAACGCGCGAGGTATACCAGCCGCAAACCGCGCTGGCGGGCAGCTTCGGTCTTTTCGAACCAGTCCGCATCATATGCTGAAAGTCCCGCGAGAAAACGCTGTACATCCGGCTCCGCCACCAGTGTTTTCGGCACCAAACTTTCCACCGGAATTGCTTCCGGCTCCCAGTGAATGCCGGCGGTGCGCAGCAGGATCAGCAGCTTACGGCCGGTGTCATTGCCCTTGATATCCTCCGCTGGATGTCTTTCGGTGTAGCCGCGGGCACATGCTTCACGCACCGCCACCGAAAACGGCGTGCCGTTGTTCACTCGCTGCAGTATAAATGACAGGGTGCCGGATACCAGCGCCTCCATACGCAGCACGCGCTCACCGCGCACGCGGATATCCCGCACCGGTTCAAGTACCGGCAGCGCGGCAGCGACGGCGGTCTCATAGCTGTAGTGGATACCGTTGCGACCGGCTGCCTGCATGAGCGCGTGGTATTCCCGTTGCATGCCACACAACGCCAGCTTGTTGGCAGTGACCACGGCCACGTTCCGATGCAAAAACTCGATGTGGTGCCGCGCGAGTTCCGCGTCCGCGGTGCAGTCCACAAGAAGACGCGCGGTCCCGGCAAACCGGACAAAGTGCGTGAGTATTTCCGGCCAGTCGCATGGGCGGCGCGGCTCACGAGTTTCACCACCGTTGTCCGGATCGCGCCACAATATGTTGCAACGATTCACCAGTGCCGCGGCATGCAGCGTGAAACCACGCTCCTGTCGCAGGCGTGGCACTGCAACTTCCAATTGCTTGAGCAGGGCACTGCCTACCTGGCCGCTGTGCCCGGCGATTAGCAGAAGTACGCGCGGTTCTCGGTGGTGTTCGGCCTGGAGATTGAACAATGACGGGGCCATCTTGCATGCAGAGATCTCTAAAGCTTGCATGGGAGTAGCTCCTCATATTTTTCCCGCGCAGGCTCCGGCAGAGAATCGCGAAACGCCTGTATACGACGGTTAAGGTCTCCGGTTTCCATGAGGAAGGCATCGTGACCATGCACAGAATCCATCACCGTCAACCGCGCGTTGGGCAGGCACGCCGCCAGTTCCTGCTGTTCCGCCAGCGGATACAACATATCGCTGCTGATGCCCACAACCAGTGCTGGTGTTGTAATGGCCGCCAGGGTGGCGTGGTAGCCACCACGCACATGCCCGAGATCGTGACTGTCCATAGCCTGTGTCAGTCGCACGTAGCTGGCGGCATCGAAGCGGCGCACCAGTTTCTCACCGTGATGTCGCAGCCAGCTTTCCACTTCGAAGCGGCCGTTATCGCGGCGTTTGCGCCGGAAGCGCGCCTCGAAACCACGCCAGTGGCGGTAACTCAGCATTGCGATCATGCGGGCCGCCGCCAGTCCGGTCGTGGGGGGCTGGTCGGGCCGGTAACAACCGTCCTTCCAGTCTGCATCTGCGTAGATAGCGCAACGCTGGGCCTCGGAAAAGCCGATGGCCCAGGCAGATTGCCGGCCGGAGACGGCAATGGGCACGATGGCCCGTACCCGCTGTGGATAAAGCGCCGCCCATTCCAGTACTTGCATGCCCCCCAGCGAGCCGCCGATAACCAGCGCCAGTTTGGAAACTCCCAGTTCGTCCAGCATGCGTGCCTGCGTCTTCACCATATCGCGTATGGTGATAGCAGGAAACGCGTTTCCGTAGCGTCTGCCAGTGTCCGGATTGATGTCCGACGGTCCGGTAGTGCCATAGCAGCCGCTCAGCACGTTGCTGCACAAGATGAAATCCCGTTCAGGGTCAAGGGCGCAATCCGAGCCCAGCATTCCCGGCCACCAGGCGGCAACATCCGCTGAGCCGGTAAGTGCATGGCATACCAGTACCGCGTTGTCGCGCTCGTGGTTGAGTTTCCCCCAACTGCACCAGGCGATCGTCACATCGCGCAGTACCGCACCTGATTCCAGCGTCAGCGGCGTTCTAAGCTGTACGAAATGGGTTTCATTGGGAGGCGGATAGGCAGTACTCATGCGGCCGCCTTAATCCTGACTTTTTCGAACGCCTGCTCGAAATCCGCCTTTATGTCTTCGATGTGTTCGATGCCCACAGAGACTCGGATCAGGTCCGGTGTGACGCCGGCCGCGCGCTGTTCTTGTTCGTTGAGTTGCTGATGGGTGGTGGAAGCGGGATGGATTACCAGTGTTTTCGCATCGCCAATGTTGGCCAGATGGCTCGCGAGCTTCACGTTGTCAATGAAAGCGCGTCCAGCCGTTTCGCCACCGCGGATGCCGAAGCTGAGCACCGCGCCGAAACCATGGCGCAAGTATTGTTTGGCGCGCGCATGGGACGGATGCTGCGGTAAGCCGGGGTAATTCACCCAGCCGACGCTCGGCTGGTTCTCCAGCCAGCGCGCCAATTCCAGCGTGTTGTCCACGTGGCGCTGCATCCTGAGTGACAAGGTTTCGAGTCCTTGCAGGAACAGGAAGGCATTGAAGGGCGACAGCGCCGGACCCAGGTCCCTCAAACCTTCCACACGTGCCCGGATAATGAAGGCGATGTTGCCGAAGGAGCTTTGTGCGCCGAATGTCTCCCAAAATTTCAGACCGTGGTACGCGGGCGAGGGCTCGGTAAACAATGGGAATTTGCCGTTGCCCCAGTCGAATGTGCCGGCGTCCACGATCACGCCGCCGATGGACGTGCCATGTCCGCCGATCCATTTGGTTGCGGATTCCACCACAATGTCGGCGCCGTGCTCGATGGGCCGGCTGAGATAGCCGGCGGCGCCGAAAGTGTTGTCCACCACGAGCGGTATACCGGCGGCGCGAGCCACCTGCTTAAGGCCCGCGAAGTCCGGTACGCTGAAACCCGGGTTACCGACGGTTTCCACGTAAATAGCCTTGGTCTTGTCATCAACTGCGCTCCGGAAATCAGCGGGATCGTCGCCGCTGACGAACTTTACCTGGATGCCGAGGCGCGGCAGGCTTACCTTGAATTGGTTGTAGGTCCCGCCGTACAGCGCGCTGCCGGAGACAATGTTGTCGCCCGTCTGGGCGAGCGTAGTGATGGCCAGCAGTTGAGCCGCCTGGCCGCTGCTCACGGCCAGCGCTGCCACGCCGCCTTCCAGGGCCGCCACCCGTTGTTCAAATACATCGCTGGTAGGATTCATGATGCGTGTGTAGATGTTGCCGAACTTTTTCAGTGCGAACAGATCGGCGCCGTGCTGCGCGTCATCGAAGGTGTAGGACGTGGTCTGATAAATAGGCACTGCGCGGGCGTGGGTGCCGGGTTCCGGCTCCTGACCGGCATGCACCTGCAGCGTCTCGTAGCGGTAATGGTTTTGTGTCTCGGTAGTCATGGCATGCTCCTAATGTTGGTATATTGCGTGGCCTCCAGAGGGCGAACGCACCCGCATCACACATAGGCGTGCGATGCTCAAGAACCGTGGGAACAGCCGTTAGGGGTGGATTCAGGCACAAAAAACCCGCTACGGCTGCGCCGCGCGGGTTTCTGGAATCAAACAGTCGTCAGGTTTCAGCTTTCAGTCATACGAACAGTTCCAGCCCGCACAGCGGTGCGCATCAACATGCACATACACATGCAGGCAAGAACCAAAATTGTAAAGACGAAAATTGATTGCATGACGCGAGTATTCATGAAGGCCATGACCTTGTCAAGCGGTGAAACGAAGGCTACCTTTAAGCGTATGTAAGAATCCGGGGATATGCCATGACCGGTCTGAAACGCATCTGCTGGTACGTCGTGCTGTTTGCGGTGCCTTACGGCGGGGTGCTGTGGGTGGCGCTGTACAACCGCATGGAGCCGGCGCTGTTCGGCATCCCGTTCTTCTACTGGTATCAGTTTGTCTGGATTATCGTCACGGCCGTGATCACGGCGCTCGCTTATCTCAGTAAAGTTTGAACGTAAAAAATAAAAAGCGGGAGATTCAGTGAACTGGCCGGCATTGATCGTCTTCATCCTGCTGTTTACCCTGGTGACGGTGGTGGGTTTCGTGGCGGCCCGCTGGCGGCGTGGGGACCTGAATCATCTGAATGAATGGGGTCTGGCGGGGCGGCGTTTCGGCACCGTGGTCACCTGGTTTCTGCTGGGTGGCGATCTCTACACCGCCTATACCTTCATCGCGGTGCCGGCGCTGGTGTTCGGCGCCGGCGCCATCGGGTTTTTCGCGCTGCCGTACACTTTGATGGTG
>DAHVFI010000108.1 GCA_027317045.1 Gammaproteobacteria bacterium | reverse complement strand
CCGACACTGGATGGCGAGATGTCGAAGTTCTACGCTCGGCTGGCCACGGTCGAGTCCCGGCATTTCAATGTTTATGTGAAATTAGCCGGGCAAATCGGGGGTGATTCAGTCGCGGTACGGCATAAGCAATTCGCAAAGATTGAGGCAGAGCTGATCACTGGCAGAGACAGGGATTTTCGTTTCCACAGTGGACCATTGCACTGAGAACTGCGGGATATCCGGCGCGGCTAGGGTGGAGGCAGGGTTGCAAGCGCAGGGTCTTTGCCTGTGACCCGCAGGATACTGCCTTGGTGGTACCAGTCTCCCAGCACGATGCGTGTTTTATCCCTGCTATCTGATCGGAATCCGTGAATTGCGGGCCGGTGCGTGTGGCCATGGATCAGGCGGGCTACGCCGTATTGCCGCATGACCTGTTCCACCGCCTGCTGGTTCACGTCCATGATGTATTCCGCCTTTTGCGCGGTGCTCAGCCCGCTTTCGGTGCGCACCCGGCCGACGAAGGCCCTGCGTTCCGCCAGCGGCATGGCCAAAAATGTTTTCTGACGAGCGGGGTCGCGCACGAGCTTCCTGAATTTCTGATATTCCACATCATCGGTGCATAGCGTATCGCCGTGCATCAGCAGGCTGGGGATACCGGAGAGCTCGACAACCGTTGGGTCAGGGAGCAGTTGCACGCCGGTGCGGGCAGCGAAGTCAGTGCCAATGAGAAAATCCCGGTTGCCGTGCATGAAATACACCGCTACTCCGCTGTCGGCGAGTTCCCGGACTCCGCCCATGACCCGGACATGGTGCGGATCCGGGTCGTCATCGCCGATCCAGACCTCAAAGAAGTCCCCAAGGATGTAGAGCGCTTCCGCTCTGCGGGCCTCCTGTTTAAGGAAATCCAGGAATAGCTCCGTGATCCGCGGGCGTGCCGGGTCAAGATGCAGGTCGGAAATGAAGAATGTGGCCATACCGATATTTAGTCGAGTGATTGTTTAAGTACCAGCACTTTGAGTATGACGACCGGTGCCAAGGGTGCCTCTTTATCGAAGGGACCTGCTTTGCCGGTAGCGGTGGCGGCAATGCTGTCCACCACGTCCATACCCTGAATCACCCGCCCGAATACCGCATAACCCCAGCGGTCCAGCCGCGGATCCAGTTTTCGATTATCCACCAGATTGATATAGAACTGTGCGGTGGCCGAATGCGGTGCATCCTCCCGTGCCATGGCGATGGTGCCGCGCAGGTTGGAAAGGCCGTTACCGGATTCGTTGGGGATGGGCGCGGCGGTTTTCTTTTCCACATAAGCCGTGGTGAAACCGCCTCCCTGGATGACGAAACCTGGAACCACGCGCTGGAAAATCGTGCCATTATAGAATCCCGTGTTCACATAGTGCAGGAAGTTGCTGACCGTGAGCGGTGCCCGCTTGCGGTCCAACTGCACTACGAAAGTTCCAAGACTGGTTTCGAACGCTATATCTGGATAAGGATTGGGCGGGGCGACCCGCTGCACGGGCACTTGGCTGCACCCCGCAAGCAGGATAACAAGCAAGGGGTCGAACAGCAGTTTTCTCATGACAGTTTCCGAAGCATGACCGCCATGATAAACGGCGGCCCTGAAAATTAGCAGCCCACGGGCTTCGGCCGTATTTTGCCTGATAAGATGATGCGCCATGAACGTACGCACCCGTTTCGCCCCCAGCCCCAGCGGCCAGTTGCATGTGGGCAATGCCCGTACTGCCCTGTTCAGTGCCTTGCTGGCGAAGCACGGCGGCGGCGAATTCATCCTGCGCATCGAGGATACCGATGCGGAGCGCTCGCACACTGCGATGGAGACCGCGCTTATTAAGGACCTGCACTGGCTGGATATGGAATGGGCAGAAGGGCCGGATGTGGGTGGCAAGCACGCGCCGTACCGTCAGTCCGAGCGCGGCAGGATCTACCGAACCTATATAGACAAGCTGACCCAACAAGGGCTGACCTATCCCTGTTTCTGCACACCCGCAGCCCTATCCATGTCCCGCAAGACCCAGCTGGCTGCCGGCAAGCCTCCGCGTTACGCCGGCACCTGTGCACATCTGTCCAAGGCCGAGATCGAAACACGCCTCACCACCGGACCCAAGCCGGCCCTGCGCTTCCGGGTTCCGGAGCAGGGCGAGACCGTATTCGAGGATCTGGTGCGCGGCCGCCAGGTGTTCGCCCACAACGATATCGGCGACTTCGTGATCCTGCGCGGCGACGGTAGCCCGGCGTTCTTCTTCAGCAACGCCGTGGATGATGCGCTCATGGGTATCACCCATGTACTTCGCGGCGAAGATCATCTGGCGAACACACCGCGACAGCTGTTGTTGCTCCAGGCCTTAGATTTACCAATACCACAGTATGCCCATTTATCCCTGCTTGTCGGACCGGATGGCAAGCCGTTATCAAAGCGGGAAGGCGGCAGTACGGTTGCTGAATTAATGGAAATGGGATTTGCCCATACTGCCGTATTGAATTACCTGGCACGACTTGGCCATCACTATGAAAGCAATAAGGTCATGTCGTTTACCGAGCTTGCCGAGGCTTTCGACATTTCAAAACTGGGAAAATCTTCGGCTCACTACGATTTAACCCAGTTGCGGCACTGGCAGAAGGAAGTGATATCCGAAGTAAAAGATGGGTTATTTTGGAATGACCTTTGTAAATCAACTCAGGGAGAACGCATTCAAAAGCTTGTGCCAAAAGATAAGTGGCAGGAATTCATTGCTTTTCTTAAAAAAGACTTGAAACACAGTTTGCTACCATCAGAAGCAGCTGTTTATGCGGATATGCTTTATTCGGATCAGCTCGAATATGACGATGTCGCGACGGAGGCCATGAATACGGCATCAGATGAGTATTTTTCTGCTGCATTAGCTTTGCTGAGCAAACATGGTCAGGTCTATAAGGAATACGTGGCTGCACTTGGCGAAGCTACTGGATTACAGGGTCGAAAACTGTTCATGCCTCTGCGTGCGGCTCTGACTGGGCATGTTCATGGACCCGAGCTAGATCTGATCTGGGAAATACTTGGACCATACCGAGTCAAGCAGCGCCTGGAGAAAGCCGCTGAGATCGCCAAGGGCTGAGCAGATATGCTGAAGATCTACAATTCACTGACGCGCAAGAAAGAGAGCTTCAAGCCGATCAATCCACCGGAAGTCCGGATGTATGTGTGCGGCCTGACGGTGTATGACTACATGCATCT
>DAHVFI010000090.1 GCA_027317045.1 Gammaproteobacteria bacterium | reverse complement strand
ACGTAGATTTGCCGGAACCGGACGGCCCCACAATAGCCACCGATTCACCGCGCTGGATCGCCAGCGAGACATCCGCGAGGATGGTCAGCGCGCCGTCCGGGCTGGTAACCTGTTTACCCAGATGCTCGACGCGCAGCAAAGCTTTATCAGGAGAATCCTTGGGCATATTGAAACGCATCCTTCTGGTTGGGCTGTTGTGTTTTGCCACGGCAGTCTGGGCCAAACCGGCTTTGCCCCCCGTCATTCTGGTGATCGGCGACAGCCTTAGCGCCGCCGACGGTATCGAAACTTCCCAGGGCTGGGTAGCACGGCTGGCGGAACGCCTTAAAACACGTGGTTACGGTTATCGCGTAGTCAACGCCAGCATCAGCGGTGATACTTCGGCGCAGGGATTGACGCGTCTGCCCATGGAACTCACGCAGCATAGGCCCGCCATCGTGATCCTGGAATTGGGCGCCAACGATGGCCTGCGTGGCCTGTCGGTGACTGCCATGCAGGCTAACCTTGCGAAAATGATTTCGCTCTCAAAGCAGGCAGGCGCAAAAGTCTTGCTGCTGGGTATCCTGTTGCCGCCCAATTATGGGCCGGAGTATACGCAGAAGTTCGCCGCCGTGTATCCGCGGCTGGCGCAAGATTACCACGTGCCTCTGGTACCGTTTCTTCTGGAAGGTGTAGCCCAGCATCGTGAGTGGTTGCAGGCGGACGGCATGCATCCCCTGGCGCCCGCGGAGCAGCAGGTGCTGGATAACGTTTGGGTAAAACTTGCATCACTGTTGAAAAAAACGACTTGATCCGACCGTATCATTCTCGCATGGCGGCGACCTTTATCGGATATTGTTCGCTGGCCATAGCATCAGCCCAATCCAGAATCAATTTAACCCGTGGCGTAACTAGCTTGAGCGCCTGCGCGTAATCCACCCAGCGGTATTCCATGTGCTCATGGATACCGGTCTCAGGGTTGGCGGCGAGCGTCACTTTTTCCTCCCGGGTGCGTGCCAGGTAATAACGCGCCACCTTGCCGCGGTTATAGGGTTCGGTTTCCCGGTAGTCTTGGCCCCAGTGGAACTCCAATGCATGGATGCCGGTTTCCTCCTGTACCTCCCGGATTGCCGCCTGGATGGGTGTTTCGCCCGGTTCCACGGCGCCCTTGGGGAAATCCCAATAGCTATAGGCGCGCAGCAGCAGGAAATAACGGCCGGCCCGCGTATCGCGCAGTACGGCCACCCCGGCGGAGAAATGCGTGTGGGCGGCGGACATTAATGACAGTATAGAACCGCCCTGAATCATGTGGATGGTTTAATTGCTCATAGTGTTTGTTTAAATAACCCCCGCCAAACAGTGAGGGCAAACATAGCGGCTAGAATAAGGCTGTATGAAGTCGCTGCTTGCAATTCGCCACGTACCCTTCGAGGACTTGGGATGCTTCGAGGCGCCGCTTACCGATGCGGGTTATGCCATCCGCTATGTGGATGCACCCACCGCTGATTTTACCCGCATAGCCCGAGCCGATTGGGATTTGCTGGTGGTGTTGGGCGGGCCCATCGGCGTACACGAACAGGATGATTATCCGTTCCTCAGCCAGGAACTGCGCCTGTTGGAAGTGCGCCTCAAAAATGCAGCTCCGACGCTGGGTATTTGCCTTGGCAGCCAACTCATGGCGCATGCGCTGGGTGCACGCATACACAAAAATCGCAGTGTGGAAATCGGCTGGAAATCCTTGACTCTGACCAGCGCCGGCCATGATTCCTCGCTCCAGCATTTCCACAAACCGGTGTTCCACTGGCACGGTGAGAGCTTCGATCTGCCGGCCGGTGCCAGGCACCTGGCATCCACCGACCTCTGTCCGCATCAGGCGTTTTCCCTGGGCAGATCGCTGCTGGGGTTGCAGTTCCATCCGGAAGTGACCGCCAGAGGTCTTGAAC
>DAHVFI010000054.1 GCA_027317045.1 Gammaproteobacteria bacterium | reverse complement strand
CCTCGTGATCGTTGAAGGTCACGCAAGGTGACAACACATCCAGCATGGCAAATCCGTTGTGCATGATGCCGGCCTTGATGAGTGGCACCAGTTGCGCCTTATCGCCGGAGAAGCTGCGCGCCACGAAGCTGCCGCCGAGGGTGAGTGCCGCCATCACCGGATCAATGGGCGGCTGCTGGTTGACTTCACCCTTCTTGGCCTTGCTGCCGACATCCGCGGAGGCCGAAAACTGACCCTTGGTAAGGCCGTATACGCCGTTGTTTTCGATGATATAGAGCATGTTGAGGTTGCGGCGCATAACATGGATGAACTGACCGAGGCCGATAGACAGGGAATCCCCGTCCCCGGAAATGCCGACATAGTAGAGATTGCGGTCGGCGGCATTGGCGCCGGTGGCGATGGACGGCATGCGGCCGTGGACCGCGTTGATGCCGTGTGCCTGCGACAGGAAATAAGTGGGTGTCTTGGAGGAGCAGCCGATGCCGCTCATCTTGGCGACTTTATAGGGCTCGATGCTCAGCTCCCAGAACGCCTGGATAACTGCTGCGGTGATGGAATCGTGGCCGCAGCCGGCGCACAGGGTGGACATGCTGCCTTCGTAATCTCGTACCGTGAGTCCCAGTTCGTTGCGCGGCAGTTGCGAATGGCTGACTTTGGGTTTCCGCATGAAGCTCATGCCGCAGCCCCCTTGGCAAGCGCATCGCTGATGCCATTGACGATGCCACGGGAATCAATCGGCATACCGCCGTAATGCAGAATGGAAATAAGCTTGCTCCGGTCCACGTTGGTTTCCAGCAACAGCAGTGATTTCAGCTGAGCGTCACGGTTTTGTTCCACTACGAAGACTTGTTCGTGGTGAGCCAGGAATTCTTCCACTTGCTGGCTGAAGGGGAAGCCGCGCACCCTCAGGTAGTTTACTTCAGTGCCCTCGCGGGCCAGCACGTCCAGGGCCTCGCGTACCGCACCGTCGCAGCTGCCGAGCGACACGATGGCGGTCTTCACCCCTTTCTTGCTGCGCATCACCGGTGCCGGTACCAATTGTTTTGCCGTATCGTGCTTGCGACGCAACCGGTCAAGTACGTCCTGATAATCAGCCGCGTCTTCGGTGTAGCCGCCGTGGCGGTTATGGCCGGAGCCGCGCGTGAAATACGCGCCGCGTGTGTGTACGCCGGGGAAGGTGCGGTAGCAGATGCCGTCGCCGTCGCTGTCGGTGTAGCGATGGAATATCTGCATGTTCTCCAATTGTTCCTTCGAATACACCTTGCCACGGTCGGGAGCGTACTTCGGATCCCAACGGACTTTCGGGACCATCCAGTCGTTCATGCCGATATCCAGATCGCTCATGACGAATACCGGTGTCTGCAGACGCTCGGCCAGATCGAAAGCCGCCACCGCGAAATGGAAACATTCCGCCGGATCCGCCGGAAACAGCAACACGTGACGGGTATCGCCATGGGAAGCATAGGCACACAACAGCAGGTCGCCCTGCTGGGTGCGGGTGGGCATGCCGGTGGACGGACCCACGCGCTGCACGTCGAACAGCACCGCTGGGATCTCGGTGTAATAGGCGAAGCCGATGAACTCGTTCATGAGCGAGATGCCGGGACCGCTGGTGGGTGTAAAGGCGCGCGCGCCGTTCCAGGCGGCGCCCAGCACGATGCCGATGGCCGCCAGTTCATCCTCCGCCTGTACAATGCAGTAACGGTGCTTGCCGGTCGCCGGATCCACGCGATAGCGCTCGCAGAAATCCTTGAAAGCATCCATAAGCGAGGTGGATGGAGTGATGGGATACCAGGCGCCGACGGTAGCGCCGGCAAACACGCAGCCCAAGCCCGCCATGGTATTGCCATCCACCATGATGTAGCCGTCGGTGGCATGCATGGACTCAAGTTTGAGCGGCAAGGGACAGTCGAAATGCTGCTTGGCGTAGTGATAACCGAGCTCGATGGCCTTGAGGTTGCCGGCGATGAGCTTTTCCTTGTCAGCGAAGGTTTCCTTGAGTAGCTGTTTGACCACATCCATGTCGATATCCAGTAGCGCCGCCAGCGCGCCCACATAGCAGACATTCTTCATGAGGATGCGGGCGCGCACGTTCTCGAACTGCGCGTTCACCAGCTGCGCCAGAGGAATGCCGATGAGAGTAACGTCGTCGCGCGCCAGTTGTTTGTCCCGCGGCCAAGTGGAGTCGTAAATAAGGTAGCCGCCGGCACTTACGTCTGCCAGATCCCGGGCGTAGGTCTGGGCATTCATGGCCACCATGATGTCCACCCGGCCGGAGCGCGCCAGATAGCCCTCGCGGCTCACGCGGATTTCAAACCAGGTGGGCAGACCCTGGATGTTTGAAGGAAAGAAATTCTTGCCAACCACCGGAATACCCATGCGGAAGATGGCCTTCATCAACAGACCGTTGGCGCTGGCTGAGCCGGTGCCATTGACATTGGCGATCTTGATGACGAAGTCGTTGCTGCGTGATTGCATACGGTTCAGGCGCGGCGGCGCACAGGCGCCGCGACTGGCGGGTCGCTGGCGTAGGGAATCTTGAGAGTGGATTTCTGCATGTCCCAGGCGGCGGTGGGACAGCGCTCCGCGCACAGTCCGCAATGCACACACTGGTCCTCGTCCTTGACCATCACCCGGCCGGTTTGTTTCAGCGCCACGGATACATACAGCGGCTGCTGCCGATTGTCCGCGGGCGCCTTGAGACGCGCGCGCAGTTCATCCTCCTCGCCATTGGCAGTGATGGTAAGACAGGTGGTTGGGCAAACGTCGATGCAGGCATCGCATTCGATGCACAGCGGCGCGAAAAACACCGTCTGGATATCGCAGTTGAGACAGCGCTCCACTTCCACCTGGGTCTGCTCCGCGTTAAAACCCAGTTCCACTTCAATATCAAGTTTCTTGAAGCGTTCCTTGAGGCTCACATGCGGCACCAGCCGCCGCACTGCCGGATCGAAACTGTTGCTGTAGCTCCACTCATGGATGCCCATCTTGGTGCTGCTGAGATTTATGCCATAAGGTGGACGCGCGTTGAGGTCTTCTCCCTGACAATGTTTGTGGATGGAGATGGCCGCCTGATGTCCATGTTCCACCGCCCAGATGATGTTCTCGGGTCCAAAGGCTGCATCGCCGCCGAAGAATACTCCGGCGCGAGTGGACTGCATGTTCTGCTTGTCCACCACCGGCACATCCCATTGGTCGAACTCAAGGCCGATGTCGCGTTCGATCCAGGGAAAAGCATTTTCCTGGCCGATAGCGAGCACGATATCGTCGGCGGGATAGAACTTTTCGCCAAGTATTTTGGATTTCTGCCTGCCGTGATCGTCGTAGTATTCCAGCACTTCGAAAGTCATGCCCTTGATGCGGCCGTTCTGGAGCACAAATTCTCTGGGTGAATGGCACTGGATGATCTCGACGCTCTCCTCGATAGCGCCTTCCAGTTCCCAGTCGGAAGCCTTGAGCTGGGTGAGCGGTTTGCGCGCCATCACCTTGACATTGGCGGCGCCGATCCTGAGGGAGGTGCGGCAGCAATCCATGGCGGTGTTGCCGGCACCGACGATGAGCACCTGTCTGCCGATCGAATTGACATGTCCGAAAGCCACGGATTCCAGCCAGTCAATGCCGATATGGACATGCGCGGGATCATCATAGCGGCCCGGGATTTCAAGATTCTTGCCGCGGGGTGCGCCGCTACCCACGAAGATCGCGTCGAAACCCTCTTGCAATAACCCCCGCATGCTGGTGACCGCCTGGTTCAGGCGCAGATCCATGCCCATGTCCACGATCATGCGGATCTCTTCGTTCAACACGTTGGCCGGCAAGCGGAATGCGGGGATGTTGGTGCGCATGAGCCCCCCCGGCTCGTGTTGCTTCTCGAACAGGGTCACTGCGTAACCCAGGGGCAGGAGATCGTTGGCGACCGTGAGAGAAGCACACCCGGCGCCGATGCAGGCGATGCGTTTGCCGTTTTTGCGTTGTGGGATTTGCGGAAGGCGCTCGGCGATATCGCCCTTGTAATCTGCGGCCACGCGCTTCAGCCGGCAGATGGCCACCGGCTTCTCGTCCACGCGCCCACGGCGGCAAGCGGGTTCGCAAGGCCGGTCGCAGACGCGCCCCAGAATCCCGGGGAATACGTTGGATTCCCGGTTCAACAGGTAAGCATCGGCGAAGCGGCCTTGGGCAATGAGGCGGATGTACTCGGGTACATTGGTATGGGCCGGACAAGCCCACTGGCAATCTACGACCCGGTGAAAGTAGTCGGGATTCGAGACGTCGGTTGGTTTCACAAAGGCTCCGTCAGCAGGTTTCAGGGGTCGTGCTAATCGCCGTTTCCCCCATGGAAAACGGCCGACGATGCCTACGCCCTGCTCAAGCTAGTTAAGCATAGACTACTGTAGTGAAAAGAAAAGTCCGGTGGTTCGCAAACTGTAAAAATTTACGCTGGGCGCAGCATAAGTCCGTTAGCTGGCCATCAACCACCTGATTCCGCCCTGATGCCTGGGACGGTGCGTTCATTTCTGCTGGCGCGTTTGTGCGCATACATGGAGCGATCCGCCTCGTGTAACGCGATGTCAATATTTTCCACACTAGTGAAATTCGCTGTGCCAACGCTGGCCCGCAATTTGATGAGCGCGCCAGTATCAGTTACCTTCAGCGAAGGCGCGGCGGCGATGAGTTCCTGTATGCGCGGACCAGCGATATTCGCCACCGCGCGCGGCATGACCACCAGGAATTCATCGCCTCCCAGACGGTAAAGTTTATCCGATGGACGCAATCCCGAGCGCAGGACTGAGGCAAAATGCCTGAGTAGCGCGTCACCGTATTTGTGACCATAAACGTCGTTTACGTCCTTGAGATTGTCCATATCAAGGACCACCAGAGTACCGAATGTACCTTTAGCATCCTCAAGTCCAGCACCCTCGTTGAAGGCACGACGGTTGTAGGCGCCAGTCATGGAATCCAGCAGCGATTCCCGCAGCAACTGTTCGTGAGCGATACGCAATTCGTGGTGGGCGGTATCGATTTCGCGCTTGGTATCCTCGAAGAGCACCAGCACCATGCCAAAGGCAAGCAGCATGCAGAGCGTCAAGTCAAGATAATTATTGGGGCCTTCCAGCAAGCTTTGCAGCTTCAGGCCTATATACGCCTCCGGAATCACGGCATCCAGCAGCGCCGCCATGTAAATCAGCCACAGCCCCAGGGTCGCGGCCAGTACGATGCCGGTGGTGCGCGTGCCCAGGCTGCGGCGCGGCATGGGTAAGGTCAACAT
>DAHVFI010000052.1 GCA_027317045.1 Gammaproteobacteria bacterium | reverse complement strand
CCAAGGTCAGTCAGTAACGTGATAGCAAAGTGGCGGCGTACGGTCTTGTTGTCGGGGTCACGCGCCGCCTCCGGCCATATTTTGCCGACCCAAGCCGAAAGCATACGCGCAGATTCGGTACGCTTACTGCCCTTGCGTGCGATGTCCTGTTTGCCATATGTTTCAATCAGCATGCGGCAAGACGCGACAGGTATCTTTAGATTATAGGGTGCCACCTGTTCCAAGCTTTTTAATGCGTTCAGTGTTCGCATAAGCCGTCGTTTGGTTTCGATAGGCTTGGCATTTTTCGTCGGCTTTTCGAGTGTTGCAAATTTGGGTAACACGCGGCTGGGCGTAACAAGTGCTTCTAGCCAGGCCAGTACCTTGTCCGCCATTTCCGCCCGCAGCATGGCCGCAAGTTCTTTACGGGTTTCCGTGGACAGTTCGCGAGGTGTGGTATTGGACTTCGTTTGCACGCCACACCGGCTTTTCTTGCACTAAAAAGGCTGTCCTGTTTCCTGCGCAAGTTCATGGAGCGCGGCTTTTGCCTCGGAAGTGAAGCATCGAGTTTCTCCAAGAGCTTTTGCGCTGTCATAAGCTTGCAGCGCCTTCGCCACCATCCTATGCTCGCGTCGTAGTGTGATGTTTGGCCTGCCTTGTACGTACTCCGCTATCAGCGATCTCTGATACGTGCAGATTATATCTTGCGCTGAACTTTTACCGTCCGCAGGAATTTTCGCCCATTCAAGCGAAACTGTTTGCAGTGCGTGCTTGTAAGCATCAATTGCGAGCGAGTATCGGCCAGCACCATCGTAGGCGTCACCGAGATAGCTCCAAATATTCGGATCTTCGGAAGAGATTTCTAGCGAATGCCTAAAAGCTTCGATCTGTTCCGAATACATATGACTCCCTTCGTATCCGTAAGCTTTCCCAAGGTCTTCCCAGGTAAATGCGTACTGCGGGCCTAGGCGTACTTCCTGCTGTGCGGAGGCTATTTCATCGTTCACCATTTCCCTGGATGGTTTAGCTACAAAACCCTCGGCAAAACTCTCGGTCTCTTCTAATTCTTTCCATGCTACCAAGCTATCAGGGTTTGATTTGACGGTCTGCGCGGCGGAAAGTACTAAAGTCGTCGCTGCTTTTCTGTCTTCGTGTTCTATAGCACTAAACTGAGCCCTCCCTTCATGTGATTTCCAAGCGCGTTGCAGTGCATCCCGTTGTGGCAGTTCTTCGATCCATTCTACCGGCAAGGCAAAATTCAATTGTTCGCCGCCTTTGATATAAAAACTGGTCAGGCCGAGCAAATGGCCCCGATTGTCGAACAAACCACCACCGCTCGAACCGTGGGAAATTGCAGCAGTAGTTTGGATGTAATGTCCGGAATTCGCATCTCGTAAACCGGAAACGATGCCATCGGACATACTCAGTTCAAGCCCCTCGGGTGAGCCCACGGCATAGACCGTCGTTCCGATTTTCAGCCCACTCGCACTACCGAAAGTCACTGCGGGAGCGTGTAAGTTTGGGACGTAAAGTGTGCAAATGTCCCGGTCCAGGTCTTCTGAGACCAGGCTTGCATTGTATTCATGTTCTCTGTAGCGCACTTTGTTACTTGTATAACGGGAAGTAAAAGAAAAATCATCGGGGTCACTATTACCGACGACAACGTGACAATTGGTCGCCACAAGAACACCAGATGATTTCTTGTCGGATTTACTCAGCGGAAGCGTGCTCGAATTAATATGCTGGGGAATAACCACCCCACTCCCAAGTGCTAGCGGCTTGCCAGTCCAATCCACGTTTAATACTACTACAACGCTTGGCGATACCTGCGCGAAAACAGCACTTGGTGTCTTTGCTTTTGCACTCAGCATCGGAAACGTAGCTATAGCCAAGACAAGGGCTGACCATACCAGTTTCATTGCTGTAGCTCTCGCATATACTGCTATCCGCCAGAAGTTACGCTTGCTTGCGTACTAGCGGCACTACCTGGCCGCCCACCCGCAGGCTATCTAAATAGTCAGCCCAGGCTTGCATCATTTTGCGGCGCTCACCCAGATATTCGGCCCGATTGTACGCAGCGCGCGTGGCATCGCGCTCGGCATGGGCAAGCTGGCGTTCGATGGCATCCGCGCTCCAACCCTGCTCATTTAGGAGCGTTGAAGCGAGCGAGCGAAAACCGTGGCCGGTCATCTCGCCTTTCGCAAAGCCCATGCGCCTAAGTGCTGCAAGCACTGCGTTTTCGCTCATGGGGCGTTCCGCCGTGCGCAGGCTTGGGAACACGTACCGGCCTGCGCCGGTAAGCGGCTGCAATTCCTCGAACATCGCGACCGCCTGACGCGAGAGCGGCACAATGTGCTCCACGCGGGCTTTCATCTTGCCGGCCGGGATACGCCACTCGCTTGAGTCAAGATCAATCTCCGCCCACTCTGCCCGCCTAAGCTCCCCAGGTCGCACGAATAGCAAAGCGGCAAGCTTGAGCGCGCACTTGGTCACGAGGCCGCCCTGATAAGCCTCAATGGCGCGCAGGAGTTCGCCGACTGCTTTTGGGTTGGTGATGGCAGCGTGATGATTGCCGCGTACGGGCGGAAGTGCACCGCGCAGATCAGCACAGGGATCGCGGCTGGCGCGACCGGTGGCTACCGCGTAGCGGAATACCGCCGAGCAGTTTTGCAGCGCCCTGTGTGCCGTATCCAGTACGCTTCGAGATTCGATGCGCCTCAATACGGCCAGCACTTCGGGCGCGGCGAGTTCACCAACAGGCCGCGAACCGATCCAGGGGAAAACGTCATTTTGAAAGCGCCGCAGAACGCGCTCGGCGTGTTGGGGGGTCCACGCGTGCGACCGTTTGGCTTGCCACTCGCGGGCGACCGCCTCGAAACTGTCGGCGCTGGCTTGCTCGGTGATCTTGCGCTGTACAGCGGGATCAATGCCGTCAGCGATCAGGCGGCGATACTCATCCCGCCGCTCACGCGCCTGCTTCAAAGCGACGGCAGGATAGACGCCAAGCGAGAGCAGCCGTTCTTTACCGTGCGACTGGTATTTGAAACGCCACCAGCGTTGTCCTTTCGGCTGAACAGTCAAGTATAGCCCCTGTCCGTCAAACAGCTTGTAGGGCCTTTCACGTGGCTTACTGTTGCGAATCCCGGTATCGGTCAACATTGGGGTAACATCCTTAGCCTGGGCCTCAGTTACCCCAAAAGTTACCCCTAGTTACCCCAGGATGTCAATGGATTTCGTGGGAGGCTGGCGGACGTGAAATGTTACCTAACTGCCTATCCTTGCTAGCTTTTCTGGACTTCCTTGGACTCCATGAAACTACATGATGGAGGCTAGGGTCGGAATTGAACCGGCGTACACGGCTTTGCAGGCCGCTGCATGACCACTCTGCCACCTAGCCCTACCTGAAGTGTGAAAAACCCGTGAAATTTACCACAAATGGCCCGCTGGTTTCAGTTCCAAAGCCGACAAAATCGTCTGCAGAAATAAAAACCCCGGCTGTTAGCCGGGGTTTCAATCTGGAGCGGGAAACGAGGCTCGAACTCGCGACCTCAACCTTGGCAAGGTTGCGCTCTACCAACTGAGCTATTCCCGCATCAAGGGGGCGATATTGTAGAGCCGTTCCCCGCTCTGTCAAGGCGCTAACGCTTGCGGCTCAACTCCGGCCAGGCAGCGATCAAATACAGGCACATTGACCACAGCGTCAACGCGGCCGCGATAAGCAGCAGCGCCATGCCGATAGCGTAGATCGGTATGGCTTTAATGCCATGGCGGTACAGCAACAGCACGATCGCCAGCATCTGTGCCGCAGTTTTAGCCTTGCCAAGCCAGGACACGGCAACGCGTTTGCGCGCACCCAATGCCGACATCCATTCGCGTAAAGCCGAGATGGTGATTTCACGGCCGATGATGATGATCACCGGAATCGCCAGCGTCACACGCGCATCCGCTTGCAGCAGCAAAACCAGCGCTACCGTCACCATGAGTTTGTCCGCCACCGGGTCGAGAAATTCCCCGAACGGCGAGGTCTGATCCCAGCGGCGCGCCAGCCAGCCGTCAAACCAATCGGTGATACCTGCCAGCGCGAAGATGAGGGCGCTCAGCGGCCGCGCCCAGGTAAAATGCAGGTAGAAAACCGCCACAAACACCGGAATAAGCGCGATGCGCAGCAAGGTCAACAAATTCGGCCAATTGAATTTCACGCTTGCCACTCAGTTATTGGGTGTGCAATAAGGCATAAATGCGCTCAGCCAGTTCGCGGCTGATGCCGCGCACGCTCGCCAAATCCTCGACTCCGGCGCGCGACACTCCCTGCAAACCGCCGAATTGTTTTATCAATTGCTGGCGCCGCTTGGCACCAAGGCCCGGGATGCTTTCCAGTACCGAAGTATTGCGTATCCGCGCGCGCCGTTGGCGGTGACCGGTGATCGCGAACCGGTGCGCCTCATCGCGGATCTGCTGGATCAGAAGCAAGGCCGGTGAATCCGGCGACAGTATAAGTGGCGTCCGGCGGCCGGACAAGAAAAGCTGTTCCAGCCCCGGCTTGCGTGTCGGGCCTTTGGCCACGCCGACCAGCACAACACCTTCCACCTGCAGCTCCTCAAGCACCTTTTCCGCCGCATGCAATTGACCCTTACCGCCATCAATAAACAGCACGTCCGGCACCAGGCCCTCGCCTTTCTTCAGGCGTGTGTAACGCCGCGTGAGAGCCTGATACATGGCGGCGTAATCATCCGCCGGCGCTGTGCCTTCAATATTGAAGCGACGATAATGCCCCTTGAGCGGCCCATTCGAATCAAATACCACGCAGGATGCCACCGTGCCCTCACCCATGGTATGACTGATGTCGAAACATTCCAGGCGTGCCGGCAATTGCTCCAACTCCAGAACCTCCTGCAGTGATTCGAAACGCTGCCGCAGACCCGCATCCATGGCAAGGCGCAGATTGAGGGCCTGTGTGGCATTCGCCTGGGTTAGTGCCGACAAGCGCAGGCCGTCGCCGCGCTGCGGACAGCGTATGCGGACCCGCCGACCGGACTGTTCGGATAAAGCGGTTTGCAGCAGCGTCGCACCCGTTACCTTTACAGAAACCAGGATTTCCTTGGGGATATCCCGACCCAGGTAGTATTGCGGTAGAAATGCCGACAACACTTCTTGCAGCGAAGTTTCGCCCGTTACCTTTGGATAAAAAGTGCGGCTACCCAGGTTATGGCCGCCGCGCACCAGCATGACTGCAATGCAGGAAATGTCGGCGCGTCGGTCAGCGGCGATGACGTCATAATCGCCATGTTGCGCACTGATATGCTGACGTCCGCTGGTATGACGCAAACTGGCGATCTGGTCGCGGTAACGCGCCGCCAGCTCAAAATCCTGACGCGTGGAGGCGCTTTCCATGCGTGTCACCATCTCGTCAATGACTGCGCGGGTACGGCCCTCCAGAAATAGGACGGCATGATGCACGTCGTGGGTATAGTCTTCCTTGTCAATCAGCCGCACACACGGCGCCGAGCAATGCTTGATCTGGTATTGCAGACAAGGACGACTGCGGTTTCTGAAAAACACATCGTTGCACTGGCGCAGCAGAAACAGTTTCTGCAGCAGATTCACGGTCTCGCGTGCCGCGTGGGCGCTGGGATAGGGGCCGAAATACCGGCCGCTTTCACGGCGCCGGCCGCGGTAAACGGTCAGTCGTGGATAGGGACTGCCGATATCAAGGTGAATATAGGGATAGCTCTTGTCATCGCGCAGCACCACGTTGTAGCGCGGGTGGTGCTGCTTGATGAGATTGTTCTCCAGCAACAGCGCCTCGGTCTCCGTATGCGTCACAGTCACATCGACGCTGGCCATATGCTGCATCATGGCGTGCGTCTTCGCTGACATGCCGCTTTTGCGAAAATAACTGGCAAGCCGCTTTTTCAGATTGCCGGCTTTTCCCACATACAGAATTTCATCGCGCGCATCCAGCATGCGGTACACCCCGGGCGCCGTCGTGACATGCTTCAGGAAATTCGCGCTGTCAAATGCCGGTACCGACCCGCTCATCGAGCCATATCCCTGCGCTGCAACTGTGACCGTGCGTGTTCGATAACCGCCTCGAACATGGGCTGTGTCAAACGCCGGGTCTGGGTGTTGTAGCGGCTGCAATGGTAGGAATCCAGCAAGCTGATGCCTGTGGTCAACGTATGGCTTGCGCCGTGACGAAAGCGGAACAAACTGGGTTTAATCCTGAGCGCGCTCAGCACCGCTGCATGGGCAATATGCCCAAGTGCCAGCACCACCGCGTTTGCGGGCAGCCGCGCCAGTTCCGCATGTAAATAGTGGTTGCAGGTTACGATTTCATCGCGTGTGGGTTTATTCTGGGGAGGTACGCATTTAACCGCATTGGTGATACGGCAATCATGCAATTGCAGCCCGTCGTCCAGCGCCCGGGATTGCGGTGCGCTGGCAAAACCGAACTTGTGCAGAGTCTGGTACAGCAGGATGCCGGCGTGGTCACCTGTGAATGGCCGCCCGCTGGCATTGGCACCGTGCAGACCCGGCGCCAATCCCACAACCAGCAGACGTGCCTGCGGGTCGCCGAATGGCGGCACCGGCCGTGCATGGTAACCCGGATGCGCGCGGCGCACCTCGACAAGAAAACCCGCGAGGCGTGGACAACGAGTGCAGCGGATATCGAAATTACCGGAACGCATGCCAAAGTGTAACCGGGATACCGCTGCGCGTCAGCGGGTCAATCGGGGGTGCCGGCGTGCTCCGGTCTTTCTTCAATGACACCGTAGCGCAGCGCCAGCCGGGTCAGCTCCACCGCATTGCTGACACCGAGCTTCTGGAACAAGCGTGTGCGATAGGTGCTCACGGTTTTGGGACTCAAGTGCAGTTTCTCGGCAATGGCCTGCGGCGATTCACCGCCCGTGGTCATCAGCATCACCTGAATTTCGCGCTGCGATAGCTGCTCGAAAGGTGAGCCGTGCGTTCTACTCACCGCCGAGAGCGCCAGTTGCTGGGCAATCGCGGGGGTAATATAACGCCTGCCGGCATGCACTTGGCGGATGGCGGTGATGATTTCATCAGCCGCGCAGTCCTTGGTGAGATAGCCCTGGGCGCCGGCTTCCATGAGCCGCAGGGGGAAAGGCTCGGTGGCATGCACGGAAACCACGATGACCTTGAGGTCGGGTTGAGTGGCCAGCAGCTTGCGCGTGGCTTCGAATCCGCCGATGCCCGGCATGTTCACGTCCATCAGCACCACATCGGCTTTGAGTGTGCGGCTCAACGCGATGGCGGCTTCTCCCGAGTCGGCCTCGCCCGCGATGCGCACATCCGGCGTATCTTCGAGTATCAGACGAATCCCTGTCCGCACAAGCTTGTGGTCATCCACCAGCAGGACACGGATCATTTCTGCCCTTCTTTTCGAAAAATCGGAATGCCTGAGACCAAGGTTACTTCAAACCCACGCCCCTGCCCATAGCCAGGATCACTAATTTCACGGCATATTGGCGATAACCGCGTCGCCAAACCCCGAACAGCCCACCAGGGATGCTCCAGGTATGAGTTTTTGCATCTTTTCTTCCACGTTCTTGCGCGCGGCGATATCGCGCTTGGACACACGGATCGCCTCCCGTAGCCGCGCCAAATCGTAAGTCATGATTTTTTTTGCGATGGTTTGCGCCACACCGTGCATGATCTTGTCAGCCGCTTCGATCCAGCCCAGATAGCGCAGCATCATCTCCGCCGAGAGGATCAGCGAGCCGGGATTCACCTGGTCTTTGCCGGCAAATCCCGGTGCCGTGCCGTGGGTGGCCTCAAAGACCGCTATCGCGTCCGAGATGTTGGCGCCCGGCGCGATGCCAATGCCGCCCACCTGGGCCGCCAGTGCATCAGAAATGTAATCGCCATTGAGGTTCAGGGTGGCGATCACGTCAAAATCCTCCGGCCGCATGAGAATCTGCTGCAGAAAGTTGTCGGCGATCACGTCTTTGACCACGATGTCATGGCCGGTCTTGGGGTTTCTGAACTTGCACCAGGGGCCGCCATCGATGTCCAGCGCTCCGAATTCCTCCTTGGCAAGCTGGTAGCCCCAGTTGCGGAACGCGCCTTCCGTGAATTTCATGATGTTGCCCTTGTGCACCAGCGTTACCGACACGCGGTCGTTGTCGATGGCATAACGGATCGCCTTGCGCACCAGCCGTTGCGAACCTTCCTTGGACACCGGTTTGATGCCGAGGCCGGAGCTGTTGGGAAAGCGGATGCCGGTCACGCCCATCTGGCGCTGCAGGAAATCGATGACTTTATGCACTTCCGGCGTGCCCGCGGCCCACTCGATGCCGGCATAGATATCCTCGGTGTTCTCGCGGAACACCACCATGTCGGTGAGTTCCGAATCTTTCATGGGCGTGGACACGCCGGGGAAATAGCGGATCGGGCGCACGCAGGCGTACAGGTCCAGCGCCTGGCGGATGGCCACGTTCAAGGAGCGGATGCCGCCGCCGACGGGTGTGCCCAACGGACCCTTGATG
>DAHVFI010000015.1 GCA_027317045.1 Gammaproteobacteria bacterium | reverse complement strand
CCATTGCTGCTGGGTAAAGCGGACCGGGCGGTGGCGGTTTCCGAGCAGTTGCGTGATCACGGCATCCTGACGGCGGCTATCCGGCCACCCACGGTTCCCGCCGGCAGCGCGCGCCTGCGCATCACTTTGACGGCTGCACACAGTGAACAGCACATAGACCGGTTACTGAGCGCGCTGCAAGAGGTTATGAGCAATGCAGTCAACTGAACTTTTCGGTTACAGCACACGATGCATAGGAAGGTGCGACTACTGTGCAACCCTCGGAAGTTCCTGGAGAGGGAAGCGGCTGTATGCCATGAGCGGCCGGGACGTAATTGCATGCAACTGAAACTGCATACCGAAACCAGCGGTCGGGGTTCCGATTTGTTTCTGGTGCACGGCTGGGCCTTGCACAGCGGTATTTGGGACAGCATCTTGCCGGCACTGGCACAGACCTATCGCATTACTTGCGTGGATTTGCCCGGTCATGGCCTGAGCCGCGATCTGCCAATGCCGGCGACGCTGCCGGCGCTGGCGCGGCAGCTGATGACAGCGGCGCCGGAAAACGCAGTGTGGCTGGGCTGGTCCCTGGGTGGCCTGGCTTGTCTACGCGCGGCCCTGGATTTTCCCGGTCGATTACGCGCGCTGGTGCTGGTAAGTGCCACGCCACGCTTCTTAACCGCGGCGGATTGGCCGCATGCCATGCCGATGGAACAATGGCGGGAATTCGTCGCCGGACTGGGGCGCGAGTACCACAAGACATTGCAGAGGTTTCTAGGTCTACAAGTGCGTGCGGACGCGGCGGCGCGCAGCGTGCTGCGGCGGCTGCGCGCAGCGGTGTTCGCGCGTGGCGAGCCGCGATTTGGCGATCTGGCAAAGGCCCTGCAGCTCTTGCACGACAGCGATCTGCGCGCCGAACTGGCACAAATTCAGCTGCCGACACTGGTTATGACGGGCGAGCATGACAAGCTGACACCACCGCAGGCGGGCATGGTCTTGGCAGCCGCCGTCAGCGGTGCCCAGCGGGTGGTTGTTCCCAAAACCGCGCATGCGCCGTTCCTGTCCCGCCCGGCGGAATTCAGCGCACTGCTGACTCAGTTCCTGCAGAAGCTTCCGGCGGCGACAGTCACACAAGCCGGCCATCACCGGCGGATGCCCCACAGCGCGGGAATCAGCCGTGAGTGAAGGCCGCGATCGAGATGAATTCTCGCTGGATAGGCGTCAGTTACGAGCCGCCTTCGAGGGTGCGGCCCGCGGCTACGATGCGTCCGCGGTTTTACAACGCGAAATAGGCGCGCGCCTGCTGGAACGGTTGGGACTCACCACGCTGCAACCCGCGCGCATCCTGGATATCGGCTGCGGCCCCGGCCGCCAGCTGGTGACATTGTCCAAGCGTTATCCGCGGGCGCAGGTGCTGGGCGTGGATCTGGCCATGAGCATGCTCGCCGCCACTCGCCGCGCTCGGGACTGGTTCAGGCGCAGGCCCTTGGTGTGCGCGGACGCCCTGCAGCTACCGTTTGCGGCCACCTGCTTCGATCTCGTCTACAGCAATCTGATGCTGCAATGGTGCGACGACCTGGATCAGGTCTTCAGGGAACTGCGGCGCGTGATGCGCACGCATGGGTTGCTGTTGTTCAGCACCTTTGGTCCGGATACCCTGAAGGAATTACGCAGCGCCTGGCGGGCAGTGGATAGCTTCAATCACGTGAATCGCTTCATTGACATGCACGATATCGGCGACACACTGCTACGCGCCGGCTTTGTGGAACCGGTCATGGATATGGAGCATATAACGCTCACCTATGAAGATGTACAGGCATTGATGCATGATCTAAAAAGCATCGGTGCCCACAATGTCACCGGCGGCCGTAGCCGCGGACTCGGTGGACGCGGGCGCCTGCGCAAACTGACGCAGGCTTACGGGCGTTTCCACCGCGATGGGCGTGTGCCGGCCACTTACGAGGTGATCTATGGCACTGCCTGGACACCTGCTTATATACCCGCCGATCTGCTGACTGCCGGGGAAACGCAAACCGCCATGGGCGGGAACCTGCAGACTCTAGGCGTGAACTGAATGCGCGGCGCTTTCGTCACCGGCACCGACACCGGCGTGGGCAAGACCTGTGTGGCCGCAGGCTTATTGCGGATTTTCGCCGGCGCTGGTTTGCGGGCTGTTGGCATGAAGCCGGTGGCCAGCGGTGCGGTGCACACCGCCGAAGGCCTGCGCAACCAGGATGCCCTGGCGCTGCAAGCCGCCTCGACGGCGCCACGCCCTTATGAACAGGTGAACCCTTATGCTTTCGCTCCACCCATCTCGCCGCAGTTGGCCGCCGCTGAAGCCGGCGTGAATATTGAATTGTCGCGGATTCTCGCCGCTTTTCACCGGCTGTGTATCGGCGCCGACGTGGTCGTGGTGGAAGGCGTGGGGGGCTGGCAGGTGCCGCTGGCTGATGGCTTTGGTGTACCAGACCTCGCCCGCGCACTGGCCTTGCCGGTGATTCTGGTGGTGGGGCTGCGCCTGGGTTGCCTCAACCACGCGCTGCTCAGCGCCCATGCCATCCGTGAGGACGGTCTGACACTCGCTGGCTGGGTGGCGAACGGAATAGACCCGGGTTTTGAGCGCCGCTCCGGGAATCTCGCCGCCTTGCGGCGTGCCATCCACGCGCCGCTGTTGGGAGATATTTCCTGGCAACCTGGACTTGCGAGGGAGAGTCTGGCGGATCGTCTTGATGGGACGAAGATCATCAATCTCTTGATCGATCGCCACACGCAATAGCAGTCGGATGGAGGGCATAAACCGACAGTGCTGCTTATAGTTTTGTTTAGACGCTGCTACTGCCAATCAAATGCATCATGATGCGCACGCCGATGATTTGCCCACGAAATGCGCAGACTCCGTTGCGCGCTATAGGACCTTGCAGTAGCATACTCCGCCAGTTTTCGGTGGTTTCAACCCGGCTAACCGGGTGTTTAAGCAATAAACGCCCGCGCTCGGAGAAAGGGTGGTGCGCAGGCGGACGCGAGGTGGGTACGAGCATGCTGGCAGTCAACCCTGATACCGCCATGCATTGCATAGTGATCGTGCCCAACCGGTCACTCAGTGTTACGGGATGGTGGCTTTTTTATGCCAGCATCGCCGCCGCCACCCTGACCCCGGGTATCTGGTTCACACTGAATGGATTCTGGCCGGTGCTGGCGTATGCCATCTTGGAAATGCTGCTGCTGGGCCTGTGTCTGCATCTGTGCTGGCGGCAAGGGCGTTATGGGGAGGTCATTACCGTGAGCAGCAGCCAGGTGTTTGTAGACAAGGGCGATGGCCATCACTTGGAGCACCGGGAGTTCAGCCGTTATTGGGCGCAGTTGGTAGTGCACGAGCCCTGTGCGCGACTGCATCCGTGGCGGTTGTATATCCGCTCCCACGGCGAGGAGTGCGAAGTCGGTCGGTGCCTGACGGGAGCGGAGCGCGCAACGCTCGAACAACGGCTCGCGCAACTAATCGGGCCCTTGGGGAAAACTGGATTCAACTGAGGCTTCCGCAGAGCATTAAGATTCCAGCAGGAGACACAAACGCATGCTTCAAAAGAATTTCAAGAAAGCCTTGCGCGGGGTGATTGCCTCATCACTGGCGCTTATTTCCGGATCGGCTTTCGCCATCGATCTCAACATGCCGGTGGGCGTAACGCCCATGAGCCATGATGTCTACGATCTGCACATGTATGTCTTCTGGGTGTGCGTGGGCATCGGCATCGTGGTGTTCGGCCTGATGCTCATTTCCATCATCTGGCATCGCAAAGCTGCGGGTTATCAACCGGCACAATTTCACGAGAACACCGCTATCGAGGTTATCTGGACCATCATCCCCTTCATCATTCTGATCGCGCTCGCCATTCCCGCCTCCAAGGTACTGGTGGACATGACCAATACCAGCGATCCGGATATGAGCATCAAGATCGAAGGCTACCAATGGAAGTGGCAGTACGATTATCTGCAGAACGGCTTCAGTTATTTCAGTACGCTGGCCACCGACAGCAATGCCGCGTCACAACTCGATTCCGGCATCAACCCCATTAGCGTGCCCCATTATCTGCGCGACGTGGATCATCCCATGGTGGTGCCCACCGGCAAAAAGATCCGCCTGCTGATTACCGCCAACGATGTGATTCATTCCTGGTGGGTCGAGGATTTTGCCGTCAAGGTGGACGCCATACCCGGATTCGTGAATCAGGCCTGGATCAAGGTGGACAAACCCGGTACCTACCGGGGTTCATGCTCTCAACTGTGCGGCCGGGGGCATGCCTTCATGCCCATCGTGGTGGTGGCGGAAAGCTGGAGCGATTACCAAAAATGGGTGGCGGCCATGCAGACCAGCCACGGTGCCTTTATCAATCCCGCTACCCTGCAGCCGGAACAGAACGGCAGCCCGGTGGTATATGCGCCGGCTGAACTCAACTTCAATGCGCCCACTCCCGCCCCGACTCAAGCTACCGCGACGGCAACGCCGGCTGCGGCGCCGTCGCCTACACCTGGGAGTGCTGCGGCCGAGGTAAAACCTGCGGGAAAGCCTGTAGTTGCGGGGAAATCTTGGACCATGGCAGTCGCCATGGTTCGCGGTAAGCAAGTGTTCGACGCCAACTGCGCCGCTTGCCACATGGCGGACGGCAAGGGCAATCCGGCCATGGCCGTGCCGGCCATCGCCGCTGGTCCGATCCCCAATGGACCATTGGCCGCGCATATCAGTCTGGTGCTCCATGGCAAAGGCATCATGCCTGCCTGGGGCAATATCCTGGACGACGCCGATCTCGCTGCCGTGATCACCTACGAGCGCAATTCTTTCGGCAACCATCAAGGCGACTTGGTGCAGCCCGCCCAGATCAAGGCCGCCCGCTGAGCCGTGAAGAGGAAATGACTATGCACAACACCGCCGTCGCACACGCACACCACGCGGAACATCCGAACGGTATTTGGCGCTGGATTACCACCACCAATCACAAAGATATCGGCACGCTGTACCTGTGTTTCAGCCTGCTGATGTTCTTCGTGGGCGGTGCTTTCGCCATGCTGATCCGCGCCGAGCTGTTCAAGCCCGGCATGCAGTTGATGGATCCGCTGTTTTTCAACGAGATGGCCACGCTGCACGGGCTGGTGATGATTTTCGGCGCCATTATGCCGGCCTTCGTGGGACTGGCGAACTGGATGATTCCAATGATGGTGGGCGCGCCTGACATGGCGCTGCCACGTATGAACAATTGGAGTTTCTGGATTCTGCCGTTTGCCTTCATCCTATTGCTGTCCACCCTGTTCATGCCGGGAGGCGCTCCTGCAAGCGGCTGGACCATGTATGCACCACTGATGCTGCAGACCGGCACGGCCTTCCCGTTCACCATCTTTGCCATCCACCTGATGGGCATCTCATCGGTAATGGGTGCCATCAACATCATTGCCACCATCCTGAACCTGCGTGCGCCGGGCATGACACTCATGAAGATGCCGCTGTTCGTGTGGTGCTGGTTGATCACCGCTTACTTGCTTATCGCCGTGATGCCGGTGTTGGCGGGCGCGGTGACCATGGAACTCATGGATAAGTACTTCGGCACCAGTTTCTTCAACGCCGCCGGCGGCGGCGATCCGTTGCTCTTTCAACACGTGTTCTGGTTCTTCGGGCACCCCGAGGTCTACATCATGGTTTTGCCGGCCTTCGGCATCATTTCGGAGATCATTCCGACGTTCTCCCGCAAGCCGCTGTTCGGCTATACCTCCATGGTGTATGCCGTCGCCTCCATCGCCTTCCTGTCGTTTATCGTATGGGCGCACCACATGTTCACGGTGGGCATGCCCTTGGCGGCGGATTTGTTCTTCATGTTCACCACCATGCTGATTGCGGTGCCCACGGGCGTGAAGGTGTTCAACTGGGTGGCCACCATGTGGCGCGGGGCGCTCTCCTTCGAGACGCCCATGCTGTTCGCCATCGCCTTCGTGTTTCTGTTCACCATCGGCGGTTTCTCCGGCGTGATGCTGGCGCTGGTACCGGCCGACTGGCAGTACCATGACACCTACTTTGTGGTTGCGCATTTCCATTATGTGCTGGTAACCGGCTCCGCCTTTGCCATTATGGGCGCGGTGTATTACTGGCTGCCTAAATGGACCGGACACATGTACAACGAGACCCTGGCGAAATGGCATTTCTGGCTGTCGGTCATCTCGATAAACGTGCTGTATTTCCCCATGCATTTTCTCGGACTGGCCGGCATGAACCGCCGCCTTCCAGACTATCCGGTGCAATTCACGGACCTGAACCAGGTCGTTTCCATCGGCGGCTTCGTGTTCGGCGTCTCGCAACTCCTATTCGTCGCCTGCATCATCTTGTGTGTGCGCGGCGGCAAAAAGGCCGAAGCCAAAGTTTGGGAGGGCGCCCTGGGACTTGAATGGACGCTGCCCTCGCCGCCGCCGTATCACAGCTTCACGGAACCACCGGCGGCCAACCTCATCTGGGCACATCCTTACCAAAATGACTGAGGGACATCGCAGGTGCAATCGGCGCTCATGAACAAACCTGAATGGGATCCGCTGGAGCGACGCCAGCGGCGCGCTGTGCGTACCGCCATTGTCGCCGCGTTGGTAGCCTTGGGCTTCTATGTGGGATTTTTTGTGTTCATGCGCTGGACACATCATTCGTGAGCGCGCCGCAAAAACCCCACTTCCACAGTCGCAAGTTAGCCGTCAGGCTGCTGCTACCCGGTACTGAATTGCCGGTGAACTGGCATCCGAATGCAGACAGATTGAGAGCAAACAACGCACCGCTCTGAAAACGGTGTTGATACGAGGCAACGGGAGATAAAAATGTCAGCACAGGCACACGCCGCTAACCATTACTACATCCCGCATGGTACGCACTGGCCCATCC
>DAHVFI010000004.1 GCA_027317045.1 Gammaproteobacteria bacterium | reverse complement strand
CCGTTACCATTACCTATTCACAGTACAATACAGCCATTACCATCAATCCGTAATTCGACACCAGCATCCTGGCAAATAAAGGATCGGGCGATTCGCCAGGGAAGCGCGAGACGAAGAGCCTGCGGTAGCCACAGCGGACGTAGCACACCGAAGTCTTCGCGGGTGTGCGAAGGCCGCACCGGGGCGTAAAGGCATTGTGGAGGGAGCGGCGCGAAGTGGTCGCTCCCGAACGCAGGGTGTGCCGCAGCGAGAGGGATTAGTCGTCGCTGGAGCAAGTGGCCGGGACGACCCTTGGAAGTCCCAGACGTGGGACGCCGGGACCGTACCGGCCGTCACGAGCGACGCGACACTATCGCCTTTCAGGCTTCCTGCAAAGCGCAGTATCATCACATTACGGAAGTCACCATGCGCACTCGAATCACACTATTAATCTGCCTACTCACATCGATGTTGACAGGCTGCTTGAATGTCAAACAGCAGTCTTCTGAGTTAATAACCGAGGGCAAAGCCAGAAACGTACCGCTGCTTATCTATGATACTTCTTGGAATGACCCGCATGCCTTATACAACACCCGCATGCTGGTGGGCTTGTTAAATCCTAGTGATGAGAAAATAAATTCTGTCACCTTGCGCATGGCCAATTGTGGCAGCAAGGGTATTACTGAATATACGCAGGCACTCAATCTGGGCGGGCCGTTTCTTCCTGGAAAATTTTATGTAATCCACCCATCGTGGCCTGTTCAATATTCTCAGTGGATATCCCGCGAAGCTGCCGAGGCTGCGGCAAAAACATCAAGTCATATGGTGATAAAAGGGGTCGAGATTATCGATAATAACGGTAGAAAATATATATACAACAAGGATGTTTCGAAGTTGCTGACATCGAATATTTCAAACTTTTGCCTAAACAGTATTTACTAAACTTCTAGAGAAATGGGGTCAGGACGACAATCTAAAACAAGATTGCGGCGTCGCGATGATTATTTTGTGGGTAGCAGCCAAGCGATCCAGATGATGTGGGAGTGGTACGACACACCGCGACGGATGTATTCGCGGCGAGGCTGCTTCCGGCATCCATGCCTCTCGCAGCACTTGTACATCCCTGTACATCGTGTCGCCGCTGCTGGAGAGATTTGGTGGGCGGTGCAGGGATTGAACCTGCGACCCCTGCCGTGTGAAAGCAGTGCTCTACCGCTGAGCTAACCGCCCAAGATTGCAATTCGAGGGACGCGAATTTTACGGGCGGCACGCATCCGGGTCAAATAATGCGCTTTTGGCCCGTAGAATATCCGCATGTCTGCGCTGCCAATTGAAGAGTTATTACCCGCCATACGCGAAGCATTGGCGGGCCGTGGCGTGGCCGTCATCCAGGCGCCGCCGGGGGCCGGCAAGACCACGCGCGTGCCGTTGGCACTGCTGGATGCGCCCTGGCTTAAAGCTCGCAAGCTCATCCTGTTGGAGCCGCGGCGCTTGGCCGCGCGTGCCGCTGCCCACTACATGGCCAAGCTGCTGGGCGAAACGGTCGGGGCGACCGTCGGTTACCGGATACGCATGGATACGCGCGTCGGGCCCCGCACCCGCATCGAAGTGCTGACCGAAGGCATCCTGACGCGTCTGCTGCAATCCGATGCCGCACTCAGCGGCTACGGACTGGTGATCTTCGACGAATTCCACGAGCGCAGCCTGCACGCGGACCTGGCACTGGCTCTGTGCCTGGAAGCGCGTCAGGCATTGCGGCCCGATCTGCGTCTGGCGGTGATGTCGGCGACCCTGGAGGCCGCGCCGGTGGCGCAACTGCTGGGGGATGCACCGCTGTTGACCTCGGAGGGCCGCAGTTTCCCGGTGGCGACCAGTTACCGGCCGTTATTGGCGCGGGAGCGCCTTGAGGCGCAGGTGGCGAACAATGTGCGGCAGGTGCTGGCGGAGGACCGCGGCAGCGTGCTGGTATTTCTGCCGGGCACGGGCGAAATCCGCCGCGTCGCCAACTTGCTGGCGAAACAAATCCCCAGCGATGTGACGGTCATGCGGCTGTATGGCGACCTTTCCCAGGCGCAGCAGGAGGCGGCCATTCTTCCCGCCGCTGCCGGTCATCGCAAAGTGGTGCTGGCCACCGCCATTGCCGAAACCAGTCTTACCATCGAAGGCGTGCGCGTGGTGGTGGACGCCGGCTTGATGCGGGTGCCGCGCTTCGATCCGGTGGGCGGCATGACACGATTGACGACGCTGCGCGTATCCCAGGCCTCCGCGGATCAGCGGCGCGGGCGCGCCGGTCGGCTGGAACCGGGCGCGTGTTACCGCTTATGGAGCGAAGGCGAACGCCTGCAAGCCCAGAGCAGCCCGGAAATTCTGCAGGCGGATCTGGCACCGCTGGCACTGGAACTGGCGCAATGGGGGAGCGGCGATTCCGCAAAACTTTCCTGGCTGGATCCGCCGCCGGCCGCGGCACTGTCTCAAGCCCGAGAGCTGCTGCAAGGCCTTGAAGCACTGGATGCAGAGGGACGTATCACCGCCCACGGACGCCGGTTGCTGGAGCTTCCGCTACATCCGCGTTTGGCGCACATGGTGGTGAAGAGCGTGCCGCAGGGTGACGGTTGGCTGGCCTGCCTGATGGCGGCGCTGGTCAGTGAAAGAGACATTCTGCCCCCAGGGGAAAAGCCGGCGGATATCAGCC
>DAHVFI010000381.1 GCA_027317045.1 Gammaproteobacteria bacterium | reverse complement strand
CGCTGATGATCCCTGAAACCGCAAGCTGCGCCACCAGCAGTCCAGCGCCCGCAAAAAATCGCCGTCACTTCGGTGCGCATGCGGGCCGGTGAGGCAGCCGTCGGCGTGCAGCACCAACGCCTCTCCCGGAAATGCAAACAGAAAATCATAGCGTCCCTGTGCCGCACTTTGCAGCAGGAAGGGGTAATACTCTGGGCACGCCGTGTGCAGATCCAACAGATCAATTGGCGTCGTCAGTGTCTGCGTAATGAACTGTGTGTCAACGGCGGTATCCATACGCAGCGCATGCGCGCGCAAATCTCCCTTAGCTTAGGCGGCGGAAAACCAGGGTACCGTTGGTGCCTCCGAAACCGAAGGAATTGGACAGTACTGCGTCAATTGTCATTTTGCGCGCCACCCCGGGCACATAGTCCAAATCGCAGCCTTCACCGGGATGATCGAGATTGATGGTAGGTGGTGCTATCTGGTCACGCATCGCTAGGATGCTGAAAATTGCTTCTACGCCACCGGCCGCACCCAGCAGATGTCCGGTCATGGATTTGGTGGAACTGATGGCAATTTTCTTCGCGTGCTCGCCGAAGGCGCGGTTAATGGCGATGCTTTCGCCTTTGTCGCCCACCAGCGTGGACGTGCCGTGGGCATTGATGTATTGCACCTGCTCAGGTTTCAAGTCCGCATCATGCAGGGAATTTACCATGCACAGGCGAGCGCCTTCACCGTCCTCGGGTGGTGAGGTCATATGGTAGGCGTCGCCGCTCATACCGAAGCCGGCCAACTCTGCGTAAATCTTCGCGCCGCGCTTTTTCGCATGCTCGTATTCCTCGATTACCACAATACCGGCGCCCTCGCCCAGTACGAAGCCATCCCGGTCCCGGTCCCAGGGACGGCTGGCCTTTTCGGGTGCATCGTTGCGCGTCGAAAGCGCACGTGCTGCGCAAAAGCCACCCACGCCCAACGGCGTCACCGCCATCTCCGCGCCGCCGGCGACCATCACATCTGCGTCGCCATACTGGATGCAGCGCATACCTATGCCGATGTTGTGATTGGCGGTAGTGCAAGCGGTGACAATGGCGATATTCGGTCCTTTGAATCCATAAATGATGGAGAGGTGCCCGGCAATCATATTGATAATGCTGGAAGGCACGAAGAACGGCGATACGCGCCGAGGCCCGCTATTTTCAAGTATGGAAGCATGTGCTTTTTCGATGTTGGTAAGGCCGCCGATCCCGGCGCCGATGGCCGCGCCGATACGCGCGCTGTTTGCCTCGGTTACTTTGAGCCCTGAATCCTTGATGGCCTGGATAGATGCCGCCACGCCGTAGTGCACGAACGGATCCATTTTTTTGATGTCTTTGAGTTCGATGTAATGGGCGGGGTCAAAATTCTTCACTTCCGCGGCGATGCGCGTTGGATAGTTGCTGGCGTCGAATTGGGTAATAGGGCCAATGCCGCTTTTACCGGCGACCACGGCCTTCCAGGCTTCTTCCACGGCGTTTCCCACCGGGGAAATGATTCCCAGACCCGTCACCACCACGCGACGTTTGGACACAGGGCTATCCTCTCAAATGCAGATTCAGGGGAGAGTATAAGAAAAGACAAGGCCGTTGCCACCTCGCGGCGGCAACGGCTCTGGGCACGCAAATCCGGCACTCAGGCGTTGGGCAGGTGTTCCTTGATGTAGTCAACCGCCTGCCCTACGGTGGTGATTTTCTCGGCCTCTTCGTCGGGGATTTCGCACTCGAATTCCTCTTCCAAGGCCATAACCAATTCGACGGTATCCAGGGAGTCAGCACCCAGATCGTCCACAAAAGAAGCCTGCAGGGTCACCTGCTCTTCCTTCACGCCCAATTGCTCTACGACGATCTTCTTTACGCGTTCTTCGATGCTACTCATGATTGATGGGACCTCCCGAAGTGACAAAAACAGCTGTGGCGGCTATTAACGGCCAAACTGGGGGCGGTATTGTAGTGAAATCCGCCCCCCCGTGCCACCGTCCCCATTTCTGATTTGGCGACGTGGGTTATCAAGTCATGTGCATGCCGCCGTTGATATGCAGTGTTTCACCGGTGATGTAGCCGGCCCCGGGCGATGCCAGGAACAGTACTGCCTGAGCGACGTCTTCGGGTGTGCCGAGGCGCTGCAGCGGAACCTGCTTGGTCATGGCCGCCCGTTGCTCTTCGCTGAGGGCCCGGGTCATGTCGGTGTCAATAAAGCCCGGGGCCACAGTGTTGACGGTGATGTTGCGGGAGCCGATTTCCCGCGCCAGGGATTTAGTGAAACCGAAAATCCCGGCCTTGGCAGCGCAGTAATTGGCCTGACCCGGGTTGCCGACCGCCCCCACCACGGAGGAGATGTTGATGATGCGGCCGCAACGGGCTTTCATCATGCCCCGCAGACAGGCCTTGGAAAGCCGGAATACAGAACCCAAGTCGGTATTGATGACCTCATCCCAATCCTGTTCCTGCATGCGCAGGAGCAGAGTATCGCGGGTGATACCGGCGTTGTTGACCAGAATACTCACATCCCCGAAGTCCATCGCCAGGGCCTTCACCAAGGCTTCTACCGAAGTGGCATCGGTCACATCCAAGACGCGCCCCTGGCCCTTGATAGTCTCGGTTTTAAGATAAGCGCTGATATGTGCAGCGCCTTCGGGGGTGGTCGCGGTACCAATGATGGTGGCACCTGCCCTGCCCAGAGCCAAAGCGATGGCCTTGCCGATGCCGCGGGTGGCGCCTGTTACCAGGGCGATATCACTATTCAGCATCCCTTATAGCCCCTTTATCGCGGCTAGAGCCGCATCCAGACCAGCAGGATCATAAACCGGATAGGTATCGAGGCTTTTATCAATGCGCTTCCCAAGACCCGACAACACCCCACTAGGACCGAGTTCCACCAGCGTAGTCACTCCCTGGCGGGACAGATGCTGAACAGTTTCCACCCAGCGCACGGGGCTGTATAACTGGGCCTTCAGTACTTCCCGAATGGCATCGGCTCCGGCGTGTGCCGCCACATCCACATTGTGGATGATGGGGATGGCGGCGGGTTGGAAGTTGACGCCCGCCAGCCTGCCCGCGAGTTGTTCCGCGGCTGGCTTCATGAGCGCGCAATGGGAAGGGACGCTGATCGGTAACGGGACGACCCGCTTAGCACCCCTGTTTTTGCAGAGCTTGCCGGCCCTCTCGACGGCCGCTTTGTGGCCGGCGATGACAACCTGTCCCGGAGCATTGAAGTTGACTGCCGCCACCACTTGGTCTTCGGCGGCTTCCGCACAGGCGGCCTCAACCGCCCCATCCCCCAGGCCCAAAACCGCTGCCATCGCGCCTGCTCCGGCGGGTACCGCCGCCTGCATGACCTGGCCACGGAATTCCACCAACTTTACTGCTGATCTGAAATCCAGTGCACCGGCACAGACCAGCGCGGTGTACTCCCCGAGACTGTGTCCCGCCATGAAAGCCGGCTGTGGGCCACCCTGAGCCTGCCAGACGCGCCATAAGGCCACCCCAGCCGTCAGTAGCGCCGGCTGGGTACACGCGGTGGCATCCAGTCGCTCCTCCGGTCCTTGCTGTGCCACAGCCCAAATATCATAACCTAAATTCTCTGAAGCTTCAGCAAATGTATGTCTTATATCAGAATACTTCTCGCTTAGTTTAGCGAGCATGCCCAGAGACTGGGATCCTTGGCCTGGAAATATCACCGCAAGTGTCATGCACGAGTCTCCGGATCAGGGGGGCGAATTATAATGGGAACACCCGCTGGCTCCGGCACGACCAGACGAGTACAGCTAATCCCAGAATGACGCCGGTGAAGGTCCCGTACAGATGGGCATCCACCACCACCGGGCCGCCGGTAGTGGCCACCGACCAAGGCAG
>DAHVFI010000375.1 GCA_027317045.1 Gammaproteobacteria bacterium | reverse complement strand
GTCGGCACAAGCGCCTGGAAACGCTCGCAGGAGCGCGCCTCTATGAGCGCGCCGAGTACCAGTAAATCCAGCAGCCGTTCTGGTTCACGCTTACGCACATGCTTGCGCAAACTGCCGGCGTAACGCGCGGCACTGAGCGCTCTGAAGCGGACGCCGCGTTGCCGCATAAGACGGGTCACCTGCTCGAAGTGACGCAGCTCCTCGCGGGCCAAGCGCGACAGGGTTTCCTGCAGCTGTGGGTAACGCTCGCCATACTCAAACATGAGGCTCATGGCCGTGGCTGCGGCTTTCTTCTCGCAGTTGGCATGATCAATCAGCAGGATATCCTGATTCTCCAGGGCTGCTTCCAGCCACGCTTGCGGAGTGGCGCAGATCAAGAACTTGTGAATATCGAATAAATCGTCCACCAGAATTGAGCACTCTCTGCCGATGGAAACCAATGGGAATCACTGTTCTTTCAAGGCGATGATGATATCCATGACATTGGTGCCGGTGGGTCCGGTGTACACCAAGTCGCCGCTGGCTTCCAGGAATGCGCCGGCATCCGCCCGCGACAGACATTCGCGCGCATCGAAAGCTGCGTCTGTGCCCCGGATAAGGCTGCCGCCATCCACCAGTGCGCCGGCGTCGCAGGAATTGCCGTCGGTTCCATCGGTACCCGCCGCCAATAGATAAATCCCTTCATGACCCGTGATCCGCTGCGCCGCCGCCAAAGCCAGCATCTGATTGCGCCCGCCGCGTCCAGGATGGGCCGGCAATTGCACGGTCGTTTCGCCTCCCCAGATGTGCACACCGGGTTTTGTATCCACCAGGAAGTCGGCAATGTACTCGCCGCAGGCGGCGGCTTCGGGTGCGGGTAGTGTCTCATGCAGATGTGCCGGCCGGCCGGACATTGAGGCAGCAGTCATAATCGCTTGCATGGCTTGACGATTGGTTGCCAATATGCGCGTGCTGACATTGCTTGGCTCAGTTTCCGGCAGCGAGGATTGCGGCAAGTCAGCGAACTGGGCCGGCAGTTCCGGCAATGACCGCGGCACTGTAGGCAACAGCAGGCCGGAACCGATGTGAGCCGGTACATCGCCCGGCACATCGGAAATCAGCAACAGCTCCGCGTGACGACCGGCAAGGTCATGCAACAGCCGGCCGCCCTTGATTTGTGAAAACGCCGTGCGCACCCGGTTCACCGCATCTATGGGCAGCCCGCTCGCCAGCAACCAGCGTGTGAGTGTGCGCAGACTGGCAAGCGAGACGCCTTCTACCGGCACTTCCGCCAGGCTTGAAGCCCCGCCGGAAATCAGGAACAGAAAATGTGCATCCGCAGGTGCGTTCGCCAAAAACAGGCGCAGAGCATTACCGGCCGCAAGACTTTGCTCATCCGGCAAGGGATGACCGGCTTCCAGTGACACAATGCGTGGATCACGATACACGGGCGTGTCCTGGTGTCCATGGCGCGTAATCACCAAACCGGCACGCAAACCGCCGCCCACCGCATCAATGGCTCCGGCCGTCATGGCGTCCGCCGCCTTGCCAATCGCCACCAAATACAGATTGTCTGCAAAGACAGACTGCCGCAATGCCGCGTGCACACAACTGCGGCCATTCACGGCCGCCAATCCCTGCTGGAATAGTTTCAACAGGAATTGGCGCGGCTGTGGAGGTGCGTCGAGGTCCAACAAGCGGATCAGGAAACGTTGTACATTTCGATGACTTGGCGGTCATCGCGCAGGCGATTCTGCTTGGCTTCGTCGGAACGTTCCTGAGCAAGCACCGCCAGGTAATCGCTGGTAACATCGCCGGTGATGTACTCGCCGGAAAATACCGAGGTATCGAAACGCTGGATCTTCGGATTACCGCGACGTACCGCATCAATCAAATCATCCAGATTCTGGTATATCAGCTTGTCGGCGCCGATGAATTCCGCCACCTGCTCCTCGCTGCGATCGTGGGCGATGAGTTCCCGGGTAGTGGGCATGTCAATGCCATACACGTTGGGGAAACGCACCGGCGGTGCGGCGGATGCAAAATACACCTTGTGGGCGCCCGCATCCCGGGCCATCTGGATGATCTGCTGAGAGGTAGTGCCGCGCACGATGGAGTCATCCACCAGCAACACGTTCTTGCCGCTGAATTCCAGGTCGATGGCATTGAGTTTCTGGTGTACCGAGTGGTTGCGCTGTTTCTGTCCCGGCATGATGAAGGTGCGGCCGATGTAGCGGTTCTTGATAAAGCCCTCGCGGTATTTCACCCCCAGCACGTTCGCAAGCTGCAGGGCACTGGTGCGACTGGTATCCGGGATCGGGATGACCACATCGATATCATGGCTCGACCAATCGCGCTGGACTTTCTCCGCCAGCTTGTCGCCCATGCGCATCCGCGCTTTGTAAACTGAAATATCATCCATGATGGAATCCGGACGCGCAAAATACACATACTCGAAGATGCAAGGTGAATACAGCGGCTTTTCAGCACATTGCTGGGTGTGCAACCCGCCATGGCGATCGATGACCACGGCTTCGCCCGGCGCCACGTCGCGCACCAATTCAAATCCACACACATCCAGGGCCACACTTTCAGAGGCAATCATATATTCGGTGCCGGCATCGGTGATACGCCGGCCGAATACCAGTGGGCGTATGCCGAAGGGGTCGCGGAAACCCACGATACCGTAGCCGGCAATCATGGCGATATTGGCGTAGCCGCCGCGGCAGCGCCGGTGCACTGCGCTTACTGCTTTGAAGATGTCGCGTTCATCCACCTCCAGGCTGCCAGTGCGCTGCAACTCGTGTGCGAAGACATTCAACAAGATCTCGGAATCGGATTCGGTGTTGAGGTGGCGGCGATCCTCGCGAAACAGCATATCCTTGAGGGCACGGGCATTGGTGAGGTTGCCGTTGTGACCGAGCCCGATGCCGTAAGGTGAGTTGGTGTAGAACGGTTGCGCTTCGGCCGAATTTGCACAACCGGCCGTGGGATAACGCACATGACCAATGCCTACACTGCCGCGCAGCCGCAGCATATGCCGTTGATGGAAAACATCGCGCACCAGGCCATTGCTCTTGCGCAGATAGAGGTGATCCTGATCGCAGGTCATAATACCGGCCGCATCCTGGCCGCGATGCTGCAGAACGGTCAGGGCATCATATAGAATCTGATTGGCGTTACCACGACCGACAATCCCGACAATCCCGCACATGCAAGCGCCTCGCTAGTTCACTTATGACCCGGGGCCATCACCTTGCGTTCGCCGCGCATCATCTCGTCTGCGATCCGCGTCGGCAATACCGCACGCATCCAGCCGGCCACTGACTCCGCATAGGGAATGAGCCGCGATTGATGCCACCAGAGATTCTGCGGCAGCGTCGTAAATCCAGCCACGATCACCAGCACTGCCGCAATCACCACACCGCGTACCAAACCGAAGATCAAGCCCAGCACCCGATCGGCGGCACTGGCGCCGGTCTTTTCCATGATCTTGCCGATTAGGAAATTAATGGCTGCGCCGATAATCAGAATCACCACGAACAGGATCATGAAACCGATGACGACGCGCACCGACGGGTTGTGGATCACGGTGAAAACGTCACCCACCTGCCGGGCGAAGCGCAGTGCTACCCAGAAACCGACGATCCAAGTGACCAGCGACACACTCTCGCGCAAAAAGCCCCGCAGCAGGCTGATGAGGGTCGAAATGATGATGACGCCAAGGATGAGATAATCAACCCAAATCATGCGCGCCCTGGCCGCTGTGGCGTGCCGCCTCGAATACGGGCGGTTATTTTAACAGACGCGGACCTCGCAAACCGTGTCCCGTTCAAACTCAGGAATCAGGAATTCGGGACCACTTCAGCCCGGCCGCCGAAAGCCCGCGCTACTTCAGAAACGATGTGTTCGGCGGCCGCGCGGTCGGTGTAAGGCCCGACGCGCACACGGTAATAAATACGGCCTCTTTTATGGAAGCGGCTGATGTAAGCATGATAACCGTGTTTGGCGAGCTTGCGTTCCACACCGCGCGCATTGGCTTCATTGCCGTAACTGCCGGCCTGCACCGCCCAGCCACCGGTTGCTGCCGCCATACGCGCAGCAGGCGCCGGGGTTGGCTGCACAGCCGGCCTGACAAGCGGCGCAACTCCGGCTTGCGGGGCAGGCGAACCCGGGGTGGCGCCTGCCAACGCCGCTTGGGTG
>DAHVFI010000371.1 GCA_027317045.1 Gammaproteobacteria bacterium | reverse complement strand
GGCGCACTTGCAGTGTTGGTTGTTTATGCGGACGAAACCCCGCCGCCGGAATACCGGATCTATGTGGAAACCGATGCACCGGTGTTCGCATTGGGATTGTTGCTGACTGTCCCCGATGGCAAACAACCACTCTGCCAGCTGGCGCCAGTACGCAGCATTGCGACGGGGCTGAGCCCGGAAGTGGCGCTCATGAAATTCCTGGTAGATGACGTGCCGGTGGCGAGATTGGATGCGGGTGAGCCGGGCTGGCAACTGGAGCGGTTAAGTGCGCATACTTGAAACGCTGAGCTATGGTTATTGGTACCGCGCCACTCAGAATCAATTCCGCAGCCGTTTCCAGCGCGTGGCTGCCCAGACATGATTGAACCTTCCCGTGAAACAAGCTGGTCGAGGCAGGCCTTTTTAAGAATTAAGTCGCATTGGCTGCTGACAATGCTGGGTACCGTGGGCTACATAGCATTGTTCATGGCCGGCTATTTCTGGTTGCTCAGACATCCGATGTTTCCGGTAACGGTAATTCCGTTGACCAGCCTTGATCGGCTGATCAGCTTCCAGCCCTGGAGTGTGGTGTTGTATGCGTCTTTGTGGCTATACATTTCCTTGGTTCCCATGCTGCTCCACAGCCTACGCGAATTGCTCTTTTACCTCAGAGAGGTCACCTTCCTGAGCCTGGCAGGGTTCGCGATTTTCTTTTTCTGGCCAACGGCCATTCCAAAACCGGATATAGATTGGGCGCACTATCCAGCTGTTGAGTTTCTCAAATCGGTGGATGCCTCGGGTAATGCCTGCCCTTCTTTACATGTAGCGTTTGCGGTCCTGACCTGTATCTGGTTGCACCGGCTGCTTAAGCAGTTGGGCGCGCCCGCCATCCTGCGTATTCTCAATGGGTGTTGGTGTGCAGGGATCGTCTATTCCACATTGGCCACGAAACAGCATGTGGCAATCGATATGGAGGCCGGTGTGGTCTTGGGATTGGGTGTGGCGATATTGCATCCGCTCTTTCTTCCCCGCTCGCACATCCTGCACGGTGAGCTTGAATAAGGCTACCGGCCATCACCGGCGAACAAATTCTACAAATACATGCTATGTCTTGCGATGGATGAAAATTGGACATTAAAATGCCATATTTGGAATGCACCCCCGCAACTACCTGGATCAATTTATAAATATGGGTGTTCGGTTAGTAAGCCCCAAAGGGCTTTAGCCCAACTGTATATAATCAGGCCCTGTATTTTGTCGCTAAGCGGCTGGTTCTTCGGTCTTGGCGACGGTGCTGCCTGCAGGGGCTGGCCTGCCGATGGGAGGCGCACTTACGGTGCTGGTAATCTAAGCGAACGAAACTCCACCGCCGGACTGTCGGGTCTATGTGCGCCGGATGCATTGAATCTCCCCAGGGGATGATGGTTGTTTACTGATTCAGATGGCGAACCATTGCTATGTGTGCTGACGCCGGGGTGGCGCCCGGAAATGGCACTTACGGATTTCCTGGTGCAAGATGCACCTCTGATG
>DAHVFI010000360.1 GCA_027317045.1 Gammaproteobacteria bacterium | reverse complement strand
GCTCAAGGGCGCGCCGGTGGTCACCGTGATTGCCTGCCGGGACATGTGGCTCATGGCCCAGGAACAAACCAAGAAATTGCTGGCCGCCTGCGGCGCACGCCTGGTCGGCAACGTGGTGCTGGTGGATGAAGCCGGCAGCGTCGGCAGTTTCCTGGCCACGCCGATCTGGGTGCTGACCGGCAAGAAAGGCCCGCTTTTCGGCGGATTGATCCCCCGCGCCGGCGTCAAACCGGAGCAGATTCTTGGCTGCCGGCGTTTCGGAGAGCGCATCGCGCGCGTACTCAGCGAGGATCGTCCACTCGATGCGAGCCTGCTGCGTGGCCTCGGCGCGGTGAAGGTGAATACGCGCCTGATTGCCACCGAACACGCGGCCCGGCGCAGCTTCCTCGTCTGGGGTGCGCTGCTGCGCACGCTGGGTCGTCAGGGCGCCTGGGCACGCCGCCCGCTGGTCATCATCTATTTTGTGTTTCTGGTTGTGCTGCTGGTCACGGTGCTGCCCTTAAGCGCCTTGCTCAAGACTTTGGCGGCGCCCTTGCTGCGCAAACGCATTGCCGCCCAGACGGCCTATTTCAGTGAACCCTCGGGCGGCTAAATCGGAACATGACAATGGCAGCTAAAGCGTACATCACCAATCTTTCGGCATTCTTGCCCAATGCTCCGGTCAGCAACGATGAGATGGAATCGGTTCTGGGTATGATCAATGGCCGCCCATCACGCGCACGGCGCATCATCCTGCGCTCAAACGGCATCAACACGCGTTATTACGCCATTGATCCCGCCACTGGCAAAACCACCCACACCAATGCCCAACTGACTGCCGCAGCCGTGCGCGGGCTGGCCCGCGCGGATTTCAACCTCGATCAGATTGATTTGCTCGCCTGCGGAACCACCTTTGCCGATCAATTGGTGCCCAGCCACACCAGCATGGTGCATGGCGAACTCGGCATTCCACCTTGCGAAACCGTTGCCATCTCGGGCGTATGCATTAGCAGTACCACGGCGCTTAAATACGCGATGCTTGGCGTAGCCAGCGGCGAATTCCGGCATGCTGTGAGTGCCGGCTCGGAAACCCCTTCGGCCGTGATGCATGCCAGAAATTTCCAGGCCGAGAGCGATGCCCAGATCGAAGCGCTGGAAAAGCAGGCGGTGATGGCATTTCAGAAAGACTTCATACGCTGGATGTTGTCCGATGGTGCGGGCGCCGCTCTGATCGAACCGGAACCCGCCACCCAGGGATTGTCGCTGCGGATTGACTGGATAGTCGAACGCTCCTACGCCAACGAACAACCGGCCTGCATGTATGGCGGCGCGGAGAAACTGGAAGACGGGAGCCTGAAAGGCTGGCCGGAATACGACCCCTCGGAATGGGCGCAGCGCTCCATCTTCACGCTCAAGCAGGATGTCAAGCAACTCAACGAACATGTCATGGCCTACACCGTCGAACGGCCACTGCGGGATATACCGCAACTGAAAATGCTGAAGCCCGGGGACGTTGATTTCTTTCTGCCGCACTATTCTTCGCATTATTTCCGCGACAAGGTCCACGAACACATGTGCAAGGCCAGTTTCGATGTGCCGTTCGAACGCTGGTTCACCAACCTGTATTCCAAGGGCAATATCGGCGCGGCTTCCATCTATGTCCTGCTTGAGGAACTGTTCCATTCCGGCCGGTTGAAACCGGGTCATCGTCTGCTGTGCTACATCCCGGAGAGTGGCCGTTTCAGCACGGCCTGGATACACCTCAGCGTTTGTGGTCCGGATGGCAAGACTCAGTCCTGAGGCAAAATGAAAAACCACGAGGTTCCTCAGCAGAATGCCAGGGCATTCATGGGCCACAGCAAGGTGCTGTACGCGCTGGATGAACAGGGCCGCTATGTGCCGACGCCCTGTAATGGTTGGGAAGCCGAGGAAATCGTCTTGGATCAGGCGATAGCGGAATTCGAACGTCACGCCGCCGCCGCCTGGCGGCGCGCCCGGCAGGGCGGTGGTTCGGCGCTCGAGTATCACATGTACCGCCAGCGCATGGATCGTGTGCTCCTGGCCCAAAGCACCGGTTTCTTTAAATGGCGGGTGCGCCGCCATCTCAGGCCCGGGGCGTTCGAAAGACTGTCCGACCGATGCAGACGGCGTTATGCCGAGGCGCTGGGGCTGGCACCGGAACAGCTCGACGCCCTCCCGGATCAACCATGAACGCCGCGTCAATAGCGCTGGATATCGAGATTCCCTTCGATCACCGGCAAAGTGCGCACTGCGAAAGCGGTGTAATCGCATCCCTGCTGCGCCATCAAAATCTGCCGATCTCCGAGCCGATGGCCTTCGGCATTGCCGCCGGCTTGGGATTCGCCTACCTGCCATTCATCAAATTCGGCGGGTTGCCGTTGTTCGCTTACCGCATGCCGCCCGGCAGCATTATTCGTGGTCTGACCCGGCGCCTCGGCATCGAGATGCACTTTGAGACCTTCAAGCAACCGGCAGACGGCATGCTGGCGCTCGATCAATATCTGTCCCAGGGGCGGGCGGTCGGCATACAAACGTCGGCGTACTGGTTGTCCTATTTTCCGCCGGACATGCGCTTTCATTTCAACGCCCACAACCTGGTGGTGTACGGAAAACACGGCAATAATTATTTGATCAGCGATCCGGTGATCGATATCCGGGTCGAATGCGATGCGGATTCCCTGCGCAAGGCCCGCTTTACGCGCGGTGTGTTGGCGCCCAAGGGTCTGCTCTACTATCCGCGATATATTCCGTCCAAGCTGGATCTGCCACGCGCCATCCGCAAGGCGATTCTCTACACCACCGGCATGATGCTGTACGTGCCCGTGCCGATATTGGGGGTGCGCGGTATCCGCTTGGTAGCGCGCAAAATACGCAATCTAAAGCCGCGCACACAGCATCACAACAAGCTGCTGCTGGGCCACATCGTACGGATGCAGGAAGAAATCGGCACCGGCGGCGCCGGTTTCCGTTTCCTGTATGCATCCTTTCTTCAGGAAGCTGCTGGGATGCTGGGCAAGCCCGGCCTCGCAGTCATGGCGGATGAGCTGACCGCGGTGGGTGACGAATGGCGGCGCTTTGCGCTGCACGCCGCGAAAATGTGCAAGGGCCGCATGCCGATGGATTACGGCCTGCTGGCCGATCAATTGCTGGATTGCGCGGAGCGCGAAGCGCGCATCTATAAACGGCTACGCGCCGAGATAAAATAAGGACCAGCCGCGTTCCGGATGCCCGTCCACGAGAAACAGAGTCCCTGGCTCACGGCTGACGGCAAATGCCGCAAGCCACGCTGCTTCCAGACTGTCGTGAAATGCACTGGTCGGGCCAGACAGCGCGCCGGCATCGAAACCCTGCTGCATCGTCTTGGCCGCGTGCGTTTCCATACTGCGGGTGCAACACAGGCGGTCGCCTGTGCGCCAGGCCGATTTCAGGAAACCCTCCAGCGCCGCAAACTCCGCGAAACGCTTCAGGTCCAGCGATCGGGAGTCACTTGCACCCGACTGCAACAGCAGCCAATGACTGCCTTCGGCCAGCAGTATATCTTGGGATAAGTGCTGGCGCAGGCGGTGCGCGTCGAGCGGTAGCGCGACTTCCTCCACCACCCCCACCAATGCCTGAGTGGCGAAACCGAGGAGCATGTCCGCCATCGCCGCGTTCAGCACCGCTTGCAGGCTGGCGCCGCGCCGGGAGATGAAAAAGTTCTGACCCTGTAAGCCCAGATTTCTGGCCACGTAGAAGCCGGCGCTGCTGCCCAGCGTATTGATGAAATTGAAGGGCTTGGGGATTTCTAAATCGCGTATCAATTGTTCCTGGGTCACGACGTTGTTGCCGATGGGGCCGAGACCGGAGCCGAGATAAATTCCGCAGTCCGGCCGCAGCTTCCGGCCGGACGCGCAGTTTGCTGAACCCAGCAGCGCCAGTTGGATGAAGCGATCGATACGCCGGAACGGTTCACGGCACAAACCCCTCAAGGCGGTTTCCAGCGACGTTAGCGCTGCGTGGTCATACACCGGCTGCAAATAATGACTCGCTGAGACTAGCTTGATCACGGTGCGATTTTTTCCAGTGCCAGCACAGTATTGTTGCCGCCGAAACCGAAATGATTGAGCAGATAGTGACCGTCCGGTGCCGGCTCCGGCGTGGTGATCGGCTGCACGCCGAGCGCCGGATCGGGTGTTTCAAATCCAGGGGTGGCGGGCAGGAAGCCATATAGCAAAGCGCCAGCATACAAAATCAATTCATTCACGCAACAGGCGCCCAGCGTATGTCCGAGATAAGGTTTGAGTACTGACACTGGCGGCAGGCTTGGGAATACCTGCCGCAATCCAAGAGCTTCCGCCGTATCGCCGGCGGGCGTGGCGGTGCCATGGGCCTTGATGCCGCGCACCTGTTGCGGCTGCACACGTATCTGATGCAAGGCTTGATTAAGCACCTTGGCTACGGAATTGCCGTCGGTGTTGGCCGTAGTGACGCTCCAGGTATCGCAATTGCTGGCACCGCCGATTACCCGCAGGCGGTTTGCGGAATCGGTTTCCGCTGACAGCACCACTGCGCCGATGCCTTCTCCCATCAACAGGCCTTTGCGTGCCGCATCGAAGGGTTGCAGCGTTTCCGCCACGACCTGCAAACCCGAGAAACCCGCCAGCGTAGTGCGATTGGCCAGTTCCGCACCGACCACCAAGGCATGCCGGTACCAGCCCAATTCAATCATGCGCAGCGCAGCCAAGAGTGCATTGGCTGATGAAGTGCAGGCGGTATTGTAGGTGTATGTGTCGCCCTTACAGCCGAGTGTGCGTTGCAGGATCACGGCGATATCCTGATAGCCGCACAAGGGCATTGGTATCGCGGTCTCCGGTTGCTGCACCAATGCCGATGCGTAACGCGACTCAGACAGGCCGATGGAGAAACACGAAGAGCCGATAAACATCGGCAGTCGGTGGATTTCCTCAGGTGTCAGTCCGGCCTGCACCACCGCGGCGTGTGCCACCGGTGGCAGCAGACGCTCGAAGCGCCCGGCATCAAACAATTCCGAGCGATCCGGAATCCGGTAATACGGCATTTGCAGGGGCTCGTCGAATTCATCCAGCCGCAATCGCACAGCCCGCACCTGCATGCGCTGCATGGCGGACACGCAGCTTTCTGCGTCCTCACCCAGCGCGCAACTCAAACCCACACCCCGAATGTAAGCACCAGCCATGCGGGTATCAGGGCGCAGCGTCCGAGAGGATGAAATCCGCCAAGCTGTTGACGGAGGTCAAGGCCGCGCGTGTCTGATTGTTGCCATCAATGCGCTTGCCGTATTGTTGCTTGACCGCCAGCGCAATCTGCAGGGCGTCCAAGGAATCCAGAGCCAGACTGCCCTGGCTGCCGATGAGTATGGCGTCATCCGGAATCTGCTCCGGACGCAAATCCTTTTCGCATTCCTTGATGATCATTTGCTTGAGTTCGAGTTTGAGCTGCTCCCTGTCCATCATGTTTTTCCTCTTTGCCTGGCAAGACGCAGACCCGCCAGCGCCAGACAGGCAAGACCGAAGCCAAACAGCCGCAAGGCTTCCGGCGCCACCGCCTCAAGTCCGCCTTGTCGCAGGAACACATCGAGAAAGCCATCCAGCCCCCAGGCCATGGGTGAAAACCGGCTCAATGCCTGCATCACCGGCGGCATCAGGAAACGCGGCACCATGATGCCGCCGACCGCCGCCATCAGCAGGTTGGCCACACCGGTGAAAATCGTGGCTTGTTCACCGGTGGACACCAAGTTTGCAATCAGCAGCGCATAGGCCACCGATGCGAAGCTCAGCGCCAGCGCCATAAGAGTCAGCGCCAATGGCGCATGCCCCAGCGTCAACCTTTGACCGCCAAACCAGGGCACCACCAAGATACCGACCACAAGCATCAGTGCCACTTGCAGCAGGTTGATGCCAAGATACGGCAGTAATTTTCCCAACAACAGGTCTTTTGCGCTCAAGCCCATGCTGCGCAAACGCGCATAGGTGCCCTGCTGCCGCTCCTGCACCCAGGTGGTAGACAGTGGAATGGCGATGAAGAACATCGCAAATACCAGCCAGGCGGGCACATTCTGCTGCACCGAGGAAGGACGCCGATTCCTGCCATCCACCTGATAAAGCGATTGGGCGTGCAATAGCTTGTCCGTGGCATCGAGATTCAAGCCCGCGTCGGCGACCGATGTAATGGCTAACATCTGCGTTTTAAGCGGCGCCAGTGCATGTTGCAGATACACGCGCACCAGCGCCTCGCGCAATGCCGCTTCGAAAAGCATGTAAATCGCCGGTTCGACACCCGGCCCCGCCAGTATCTGCACCGGCAACGGGTCAGTGCTTTGCATAGCTTTACCGAAACCCGACGGTATGCTCACCATAAATTGTGCCCGATCGTCGCGTACTTTATCAATAAGTTCTGGCGCGGATGCACTTGAAGATAGAATCTTGAAATCCTTCATTGCGCTGAGTCTCTTTACCAGCGCTTCGCTTGCCGGGCTGTCGTCCTTATTCACCAGATAATAATGAATATTCACACCCTGTTGCTCGGCGAATTTGTTCTGCAAGGCCAGCGACATCACCAGGATAAACACCGCCGGCATTGCGAACAGCAACAACAAGGCGTGCCAGTCGCGTAAAAGCAGCTTCCATTCCTTTGTAACCAGTGCGAATAAAGGCATGTTAATTTCTCAGTTGTCGGCCGGTCATCTGCAAGAACAATTCTTCAAGGTTGCGATAACCATACTTCAAGCGACAGATATCAAGTCCTTCGGCAGCCAACAGCTTCATCAGGCGTTTCAAATCGGTCTCCGTGCAATGCGCCATACGCAATTCGCGGCTGATGATTCCGAGTCCGGGGATGGTGCTCAGTATCCCACTCTGTTGTGCGGTGGGTGCCGCTGTCAGCGTGACCGTCAACTCCCGGCTCTGCGTGTTATTCAGGAGTTGTTCCTGAGTACCGCAGGCCAATAATCGGCCATCGTCCAGCACCCCGATTTCGTCGCACAACATTTCCGCCTCTTCCATGTAGTGCGTGGTGTAAACCACCGTGATGCCCCGAGCGTTGATGCGTTTGACGGCATCCAGGATGAAATGCCGCGACTGGGGGTCTATGCCCACGGTCGGTTCATCCAGGAACAACAACTGCGGCCGGTTCAGAAGTCCAATGGCCAGATTGAGCCGCCGCTTCAATCCGCCGGACAGATGCTCGGCCCGGACTGACTCGAAAGACTCCAGCCCCGCCACTGCCAATGCTTCGGTCAGCCGGCCGCGCAATTCGTGGGCTGGAATCGCAAGCACGCCGCCGAAGAACAGCAGGTTTTCTATGACGCTTAGCCGTGGATAAAAAGCGTACTCTTGAGGCACCAAGGCGCTACCCACCTGGATCTCCTGCAAATGACTAGGCAGGGCTTTGCCGTCAATGCGTATCTTCCCGGACAACAAAGGTAAAAGACCGGTCAGGATTGAGATCAGAGTAGTTTTGCCCGAGCCGTTTGGCCCGAGTAAGCCGAACAAGCTCCCTTGCCGGATCCGCAGGGATAATTCCCGGATAACATCGCGTTTTGCCCCCGGATAGCGGAAACTCAAGCCCTCGATCTGGATCACGCATTACCCTCGTTATTCTGCCGACAAGAATGTTTTGAGTCGCGTGATTATCTCAGATAATCC
>DAHVFI010000359.1 GCA_027317045.1 Gammaproteobacteria bacterium | reverse complement strand
ACCCTACAGCGACCGCGACACAGTGGCGGCGCTGCTCAAGGGGGTGCAAGCATGAGTGTGCGCCGGCTTTCGGAGGTGGCAGCGGCGACCGGCGGCAAGCTGGTGGGACCCGATAGCGAATTCCTGCGGGTCGGCAGTGACACGCGCAAGCTCATGGCCGGCGAATTGTTCGTGGCTTTGCGCGGACCCAATTATAGCGGCCATGAATTTGTGATGCAGGCCGAAAAGCTCGGCGCCAGCGGCGCATTGGTTGAACATCCGATACTCTGCCATCTGCCGCAAGTGGTGGTGCGGGATACGCGCCGGGCTCTGGGTGCATATGCGGCCCATTGGCGCGCGCAGTTCAGCATCCCGGTGATCGGCATCACCGGTTCTAACGGCAAGACCACGGTCAAGGAAATGATCGCCAGTATTCTGCGCCGCCGCCGCATCACGCTCGCTACCCGCGGCAACCTCAATAACGACATCGGCGTACCACTGACCCTGCTGGAACTGAACGAGAAGCACCGCGCCGCCGTCATCGAAATGGGCACCAACCATCCCGGAGAAATAGCCTATCTGGCGTCTGTGATTTCCGCCAATGTGGGTGTGGTGACGAACGCCGGAGCGGCCCACCTGGAGGCGCTCGGCAGCATTCAGGGCGTGGCTCTGGAAAAAGGCGCACTGTACGCCGGTTTGCGCGCCAACGGTGTGGCGATCATCAATGCGGATGACGTGTACGCATCCGTATGGCGGGAAATGGCCGGCCGGCGCGCGCAGCGCAGTTTCGGTCTGACCGAACTCGCGGACTTTCATCCACAACCCGATTCGCTCAAACAATTGCCCACCGGCGTGTGGACCTTCCGGTTGGTATCGCCCGCGGGTGCAGCAAGCATTCAGTTATCGTTACCTGGCCGGCATAACGTGATAAATGCCCTGGCCGCCGCCGCTGCCGCCAGTGCCGCCGGAGCCAGCCTTGATGATGTCATGAGCGGGCTCGCCAACACCCCGGTCATCGGCGGCCGGTTGATCGTGCTGCCGGGTGTCCGCGGTTGCCGTCTGATAGACGATAGCTACAACGCCAATCCTCAATCTTTGAAGACCGCCATGGAATTCGCTCTGAGTCTGGGCGATCCGGTATGGCTGGCGCTTGGGGATATGGCTGAACTGGGCACGAGTGCTGCCGCACTGCACGCCGACTGCGGCGAGCTCGCGCGCATGCTGGGTATCGCGCGGCTGTTCAGTTTCGGCAGCCTGGGCCTGCATGCGACCGAGCACTTTGGCCAAGGCGCGGAGCATTTTGTAGATCGTGAGGCCTTGATTGCTTCGTTACGCGGCAGTCTGCGTCCGGGAATCACGCTGCTCATCAAGGGCTCGCGCAGCATGCGCATGGAGCGCGTGGTGGAAGCCTTGCGTGCACCACAGGTGGTCGGCAAGACCTCGGGAGGTAGCTGAATCATGCTGTTATTCCTCACCGAATACCTGACGCGCTATGACTCTGCGTTTCACGTATTTTCCTATCTCACCTTCCGTGCCATCCTCGGTGTGCTTACCGCCTTGCTGCTGTCATTTCTCACCGGACCTAGCATGATCCGGCGGTTGAGTTCCCGTCAGATCGGCCAGAGCGTGCGTAACGACGGACCACAGTCACATCTTGCCAAGGCAGGCACCCCGACCATGGGCGGTACTCTGATCCTTGTCACCATCATCATCACCGCATTGCTATGGTCGGATCTGCGCAATCGCTATGTATGGGTATTGATCGGCGTGACCGCGGCCTTCGGCCTCATCGGTTTCGCCGACGATTACAGGAAACTGGTATTGCGCAATTCCAAGGGGCTGTCGGCCGGCGGCAAGTACTTTCTGCAGTCTCTCGTGGGCCTGGCGGCGGCGGTGGTCCTATATATCAGTCACCGTGATGCCGCGGAGATCGAATACATTGTGCCCTTGCTGAAACACGTCTCGCTGAGCTTCGGGGGGTTCTTCATTCTCATCACCTATTTTGTGGTGGTTGGCATGAGCAATGCGGTGAACCTCACCGATGGCCTGGACGGGCTCGCCATCATGCCGGCGGTGATGGTGGGCGGTGCACTGGGTGTATTTGGCTATGCTTCCGGCAATTTCAATTTTGCACACTACCTTACTATCCCGTATCTGCCCGGTGCCGGCGAGATTGTCGTTTACTGCGGCGCGCTGGTCGGCGCCGGACTCGGGTTCCTGTGGTTCAACGCCTATCCGGCGCAGGTGTTCATGGGCGATGTCGGTGCCCTGGCTCTGGGTGCTGCCCTTGGTACCTTGGGAGTGATCGTGCGCCAGGAAATCGTGCTGTTCATCATGGGCGGTGTGTTTGTCATGGAGACGGTTTCCGTCATCTTGCAGGTAGGTTCGTTCAAGCTCACCGGCCACCGGCTTTTCCGTATGGCTCCGTTGCATCATCACTTTGAATTGAAAGGCTGGCCGGAGCCGCGCGTTATCGTGCGCTTCTGGATCATCACGGTGATCCTGGTTCTCATCGGTCTGTCCACACTCAAGGTGCGCTGAGGAAACCGCATGCAGATGCCGCAGCACCGCCCCCGGACACTCATCATCGGCCTTGGTAAGACCGGGTTGTCGTGTGCGCGTTTCCTGGCGGGTCACGGCGTGGAGGTGGCGGTCACCGACAGCCGCGAGCGGCCGCCGGGACTCAAAGAGCTGCGCAACACGGTACCGGATGCGGCGGTGTTTGTCGGTGGTTTTTCCGAGGAGGCGCTTAAACGCGCAGATCAGGTGGTGCTTTCACCGGGTATCGCGTTGGCCACACCGTTTATCGCCAAGGCGCGGAGTCTGGGTCTGCCGGTATTCGGTGATATCGAGTTGTTCGCGCGCCAGACCCATGCGCCGGTGGTGGCCATCACCGGTTCCAACGGCAAGAGCACAGTCACCACGCTGCTGGGGCGCATGTCGGAACAAGCCGGCATCGACGTGCGCGCGGGCGGAAATCTGGGCACGCCGGCTCTGGACCTGATTCATGGCAAGGAACCGCAGCTGTATGTACTGGAATTGTCCAGTTTCCAACTTGAAGTCACCGCCTCACTGCAGTGCGTGGCGGCGACGGTGCTCAACGTCTCACCGGATCATCTGGATCGTTACGCCACACTGGCGGATTACGCCGCCGCCAAAGCGCGGATTTTTAATCACTGCGACGTGGCGGTGGTGAACCGTGACGATGCCCGGGTGCGCGCCATGCCGAAACCCGGGCAAAAGCAGTTGAGCTTCGGTCTACAAGCGCCGGACGCTGGTAACTATGGCCTGATCATCCACGGCGGCGAACGCTGGCTGGCGCGGGGTGCGGAGAGATTGTTGCGCGCGGACGAGTTGCGTATGTGTGGCGATCACAATCTGGCGAATGCGCTGGCGGCGCTGGCGCTGGGTGAAGCGGCAGGCTTGCCGAGAGCAGGGATGCTGGCCGCGCTCAAGGGGTTCAGCGGCTTGCCGCATCGTATGCAGTATGTGGCGACGGTCCGCGGCGTGAGCTATTACGACGATTCCAAGGGCACGAACGTGGGCGCAACGCTGGCGGCGGTTTCGGGTTTATCGGGACCGCTGGTATTGATTGCCGGCGGTGACGGCAAGCAACAGGATTTTTCACCATTGGTGGAAGCTTTGGCGGGCAAGACGCGCGCCGTGGTGCTGTTGGGAAAGGATGCGTCTGTGATCGCGGCCGTGCTCGCCGCGCGCTTGCCGGTGCAGCAGGTGAAAGACATGGAAGCGGCGGTGCAAGCTGCAGTCCAGCTCGCGCAACCCGGCGATCTGGTACTGCTGTCACCCGCCTGCTCGAGTCTCGATATGTTCGACAACTTCGAGCACCGCGGGCGGGTATTCGCACAAGCAGTGAGGAGAATCGCCGGTGGATGAAGCCAAACCCATCGCAGGCGGTAACCGCATGCCGGCGCCGGACCGGCTGCTGCTGCTGACCTCTGCAGTGATTCTGGCTGTGGGCTTGGTGATGGTCGCGTCCGCGTCTATCACCCTGGCCGACAAGGTGACCGGCAATCCGTTCTATTACCTGGAGCGCCAGCTCGCGTACACGGTGATCGGGCTCGGTATTGGCATGGCCGCGTATTCGCTGCCTTTGTCCTGGTGGCAGCGCTCCAACTTTTTATTGTTGATCCTGGCCCTGGGACTGCTGGCCGTAGTCTTGGTGCCGGGTATCGGACGGCATGTGAATGGCAGCA
>DAHVFI010000358.1 GCA_027317045.1 Gammaproteobacteria bacterium | reverse complement strand
GGATTACGCTGGCAGTACTGGACAGGTCCAGCTTCCAGGGGTAATACCTTGGCATCCCGCTTCGAGCAACTGCGGTTGCCGGCAATCGTCGAAGATATCTAACCCGCTCAGCGAGTCATACTGAACCACGGAGCTATTTGTATCTATCCGATTTCGAAGCCGCCGGAGTTCTTCGGGTCCAGCCGCGCAACCAATCCAGGAACCCGCCCCTTTGGTTTTCACGCCGGTAGGCTTTCGATGCCAGGCCGCCGGCGACGGTGATATCCAGGTCTGGAACCAGTCCCAGCACGCTGTCCTTCGGCTCACAGGCACGGAAATACAGCACCATGGGCGTATTTTTCGTATCGTAAGTGGATTTGCCGATGCGATGTGTCAACAGCATGTGCGGCGCGATCTCGCTGTCGGCAGCGATACGCGCGATTTCGGCTTCGGAAGCCACCACAAAGTCCAGGGTAACCACCCGGCCGTTGGTGCGAAAAACCTTCACGGCGGTGATCTCCACCAAGCGTTCGCGCTGTTCGCGTCCGAATACGGTCTTTTCGTCCCAGGCGATGACCCGATCGCCCACTTTGAGGTCTGCGCCGTAAGGGCAGAACAGGCATTGTGCTGAATTGACGTTGCGCACATAACTCGGCAGGCGCGCCGGTCCACGCGGGCGGTGCTTTCTCTTGCTCCACAGAGCCATCGCTATTCTCCATTCCCCCGAGCCGCCACACGGCTTCCATGACACACGCCATCGTCCACGTTTCCTGGCGGCAGCAGGCGCAAATTCATTCAACGGTCGGATGTTAGAAAGAACGGTATTTTAACATAAAGTGTTTCAGGAAAGCCCTTGCGCCATCGCATAGGGGATGGTCTTACCAACGTGCTACTGCCTGCTGCGCCGCGGCATTCTCCGGCCGCGCCAGCAACCCGGTGGTGCTAAGCGTCACCTGATATTCGGCTCCATCCGCCATCGGCAGATAGGTGGCGCTGCCGTAGCTGGCGTCCACCCACGGCAGCCATCGGCCATAGCGTTGCATCAACGACCCGCTATCCGGCCAAGTATCCGGCTCCAGGGAGATGGCGCTGTGGGCGGCACTGCGCTCCTCTGCCACAGCGCGATAACGGCCGCTGAGACGCTCCAGGCGATAACGGCTTTGGAGTCCCAGCAACGTGGCAAACCCGCGCCATTTGATGACGCGCGCATCCAACTGCCACTCGTCGCCATGCAGGTTTGTTTCGATCACACGGCCAGCCGCGTCCCTGAGCCGGGCATGAAAATACTGCGGGCCGAGAGCATTGAAGCGCAGGGTGGCCACCAGCTGTTCATGAGTCAGGACAAAATAAGTGCGCAGATCCAGCGCCACTAGGCCAATGGCAGCCACCACCACCAGCAATACCAAGCCCGCAAGACTGCGGCCCGGGCCGTTGAAAAACCGGCCCTGCAACAACCGGGCGAAGCCGCTGAAGAACAAGATCAGACCCATGACGGCCGCGATCACCAGCACCGCGCCGCACAGATACAGCGTGATTTTCGAGCCGTCCATTTCCGACTCCGGTTGGTACACCGACGCTCACTCTAGCATGGGCCCCGGGGAGGTCTGCGCGTAGGCGCAGCCAGCGGTAATGTTTATACTTGCAGTATGCGTACGCTGCTGGTGACCTGCCTCGCCGTTATTGTGCTTCCGGCCCTGCTGACCGGTTGCGGTCAGAAAGGACCGCTGTACCTGCCGGTGACACCGCCGCGTACCATTCCTGTCATGCCGCCGGCGGTGACTACCGCCAAACCGCCAACCACCGCCAGACCACCGCTCCAGGCACAACCTCACAGCCCGCACTCTGCCGCCACGAAACCCGGTGTATGAGCGCCGCCGGACCTGGCGCGGTGCCTTCTCCGTATTTTGATTACCGTGAGCGCGTATTGCACGTGGAATCCATGAGTCTGAAACTGCTGGCGGAGCGTTTCGGCACGCCGCTGTACGTATATTCCAAAGCCGCCATCCTCTCAGCCTGGCAGCGTTTCACCCAGGCGTGCGGCGGCCATCCTCATTGCGTGTGTTATGCCGTCAAGGCCAACAGCAGCCTGGCGATCCTGCAACTGCTGGCGAAACTCGGCGCCGGTTTCGATATCGTGTCAGTCGGCGAACTGGAACGGGTGCTGCGGGCGGGTGGTAATCCCGGCGGCATCGTGTTCTCGGGCGTAGGCAAGCGCGAAGATGAATTGCGGCGGGCGCTCGACGTCGGCATCCACTGCTTCAACGTGGAATCCGAGGCGGAACTGCTGCGGCTGTCGGCGCTCGCCGATAGCCAGGGCAAAACCGCCGCCATCGCATTGCGCATCAATCCGCAGGTGGAAACCAGCACTCATCCGCATATCGCCACCGGCCACCGCGACGCCAAATTCGGCATCGATAGCGGGCTTGCCGAAGCGCTGTATCGGCGCGCGGCCGGCCTTCCCGGCATTCGGATTATCGGCATTGCCTGCCACATCGGCTCGCAAATCACACAGCCAGCTCCCTTCCTGGATGCCGCCCGGCGCGTCATGGCGCTGGTGGACCGTCTGCTTGAAAACGGCATCCTGCTGGAACATGTGGATTTCGGTGGCGGTTTCGGCGTGCCTTACCACGCTGAGCCCCGGCTGGATGTCAGTGGTCTCATTTCACGACTGCGCGCGCTGGTGGAAAAGCCCGGGTTGAAACTGCTCCTGGAACCCGGACGCACCCTGGTGGCCGAAGCCGGCGCATTGCTGACGCGGGTGGAATACCTGAAGATGACCGATCAAGGCCGTTTCGTGATCGTGGACGCGGGTATGACCGAGCTCATCCGTCCGCCCTTATATGATGCCTGGCACGAGATCCGTGCCGTGACTCTGCGCCCCGGTATGCCATCGGAAATCTACGATATCGCCGGACCGGTGTGCGAATCGGCGGACTTTCTGGGGCGCGGACGCCGGCTCGCCGTACAAACAGGTGATCTGCTGGCGGTCATGGATGCGGGGGCCTACGGATTCTCCATGAGTTCAAATTACAATTCCCGGCCGCGCGCCGCCGAAGTGCTGGTGGATGGCGAACAGGTAACGCTCATCCGGCGCCGCGAAACACTCGACGGCTTGATGGCGCAGGAAGAATTGCTGCCTGAATGATGGGCTTGGGCTGCGGGATCCCGCCATCCCGGCCCGATTGCCTTCCGCTGGCGTGTACGGTTGCGGCCTCATGCCGCAGGTATTACCATTATAAGTGTAAGTAATACCTTGGGAGACGATATGAAT
>DAHVFI010000302.1 GCA_027317045.1 Gammaproteobacteria bacterium | reverse complement strand
TTCCGGAACCCAGCTTCGACGGCGTGTTCCGTTTGCTGGAACGGCGGATCGTCGGTAACGGCCATCTCAAATTGGCCCTGGCAGAGCCGGCTACCGGCCTCAGATTGGAGGCCATCGCGTTCAACGAGAGCGGCGAGCACCTGCCGCCCGATTGCGGGCAGGTGCGCATTGTTTATCGACCGGACGTGAATGAATACCGGGGCGAGCGGCATTTGCAATTATTGGTTGACTCTATCGAGCCGGTGTAAGGCCTGTAGTACCATAGCCGCCTTCGTTCACCCTCCAAATCCGGGAATTGGCAACCGTGGAAGATATCAACCCGATCAAGAACAAAATCAGCGACTTGAAGGGCCGCGTGCAGGCTCTCCGGGGGTATCTTTGACTACGAGACCAAGCGCGAGCGCCTCCAGGAAGTAAGCAAGGAACTGGAAGACCCAAAGCTCTGGGACAAGCCTGGGCGCGCCCAGGAACTGGGCCGCGAGCGCGCCCGGCTCGAAGATGTCGTGGGCATGCTGGACAAACTTTCCTGCGGCCTGGACGATTCCCGTGAATTGCTGAATCTCGCCGTGGAGGAGGGCGACAACGCATCCGTGGGCGAAGTCGGCAACGAAGTGGGTACGCTGGAAAAGCAAGTGGCGCAATTGGAATTCCAGCGCATGTTTTCCGGCGAGATGGATTCCCACAATGCCTTCCTGGATGTGCAAGCCGGTTCCGGCGGCACCGAGGCCCAGGACTGGGCCAACATGCTGTTGCGCATGTACCTGCGCTGGGGCGAGCGCCGCGGCTTCAAGGCGGAATTGATGGAAGTCTCGGCGGGTGAAGTCGCCGGCATCAAGAGCGCCACGGTGCGCTTCGAAGGCCCGTATGCCTTCGGCTGGCTGCGCACCGAGACCGGTGTGCACCGGCTGGTGCGCAAATCGCCCTTCGATTCCGGCAACCGCCGGCATACTTCCTTCGCCGCCATCTTCGTGTCGCCGGAAGTGGACGACGATATCCAGGTCGAGATCAATCCGGCGGACCTGAAAGTGGATACCTACCGTTCCAGCGGCGCCGGCGGCCAGCACGTCAATAAGACCGATTCCGCCATTCGCATCACCCATATTCCCACCGGCATCGTGGTGGCCTGCCAGAATGAGCGTTCGCAGCACAAGAACCGCGCCACCGCCATGAAGCAGTTGAAAGCCAAGCTCTATGAAATGGAGGAGCAGAAACGCCGTGTCGAACAGCAGAAACTGGAGGACAGCAAGGCGGATATCGGCTGGGGCAGCCAGATCCGTTCCTATGTGCTGGACCAGTCGCGCATCAAGGATTTGCGTACCGGGGTGGAGAAAGGCGACACTCAGGCGGTGCTGGACGGGGATCTGGACGACTTCATCGAGGCTTCGCTGAAGCAGGGGTTGTAAGTTATTGTGGGAGCGGTCGTCCCGACCGCGATTGGGACATGGAAATCGCCGCGAATACAATCGCTCGCACAAATATTTGCGTGATGTTGGGGATCACTGCATTCGACAAAACCTTCATTTTGAAGAGTCAGATAAACCGGGATTTTTTCAATGACCGACCAACACGACGAAAATAGTCTGATCCAGCTACGGCGCGAGAAACTCGCAAAATTGCGCGAGCACGGCATCGCCTTTCCCAGTGATTTCAAACGCGATGCGCAGGCGGCGGAATTGCTTGGATTGTATGGCAAGCACAGTGGTGAGTCGTTGGATAAAGAACAAGTGCGCGTGCACGTGGCCGGCCGCATGATGGCGAAACGCGTCATGGGCAAAGCCAGCTTCACCCATATCCAGGACGGTTCAGGACGCCTCCAGCTGTTCCTGCAGAAAGATGTTCTTGATGAGAGCTATGAGGATTTCAAAGGCTGGGATGTGGGCGATATCGTGGCCGCCGAGGGTGTTTTGTTCAAGACCAAGACCGGCGAACTGTCGGTGCGTGTCGACAAGCTCAGGCTGCTGGCCAAATCGCTGCGGCCGTTACCCGAGAAATTCCACGGTCTGGCGGATACCGAATCCCGCTACCGGCAGCGCTACCTGGATCTCATCATGAACCCGGAATCAGTGCGCGTATTTCAGACGCGCACCCGGATCGTTCAGCATGTCCGCGATTTCATGAGCGCCGTGGGTTTTCTGGAAGTGGAAACCCCCATGATGCAGCCGATTGCCGGGGGCGCCATCGCGCGACCGTTCATAACCCATCACAACACCCTGGATATGGATCTGTACCTGCGCATCGCACCGGAGTTGTATCTCAAGCGGTTGGTGGTGGGCGGTTTCGAACGGGTCTACGAGATCAACCGCAGCTTCAGAAATGAAGGCGTGTCCACGCGTCACAATCCCGAGTTCACCATGCTGGAGTTCTATCAGGCTTATGCCACCTATAACGAGCTGATGGATTTGACCGAAAGCCTGATGCGCAGTTTGGCGCAGGCTCTGAATGGCAAGGCTAACGTCTCCTATCAGGGCGAAACTTACGATTTAGCCCCCGCTTTCCGCCGCCTGAAACTGGAGGACGCCATCGCCGATGCCAACAAGCTGGATCGCACCAAATTGCGGGATACCGCCTATCTGCGCACGCACTGCGAAAAACTCAAGTTGCCGGTGAAACCCGGCTACGGCGCCGGCAAGTTGCAATTCGAGATTTTCGAGAAAACCGTCGAACCTGACCTCAAGCACCCGACTTTCATTATCGACTACCCCATGGAGGTTTCACCATTATCGCGCCGCAAGGACAGCGACTCGTTCCTTACGGACCGTTTCGAGTTCTATGTGGGTGGCCGCGAACTCGCCAATGGTTTTTCCGAACTGAATGACCCGGAAGACCAGGCGGAACGCTTCAAGGCTCAAGTGGCGGATAAAGATGCCGGCGACCAGGAGGCCATGTTTTACGACGCCGATTACGTGCGCGCGCTGGAATACGGGATGCCACCTACCGCGGGCGAGGGTATCGGTATTGATCGCCTTGTGATGCTGTTCACGGATTCGGCATCCATCCGTGACGTAATCCTGTTCCCTTTGATGCGCCCTGAAACTGAGTGAGATCAGGGACGCAAGACATGTACGAAATCCACCGACATCCTCCACTCACGCGGCTGCAATTCCTGCGGCGCATGCTGTGGCACCTCCTCTTTGTACTGTGTCTGGTGGTTGTATCGCTGGCCATCGGCATGGCGGGTTACATGTATTACGAGCATCTGGCCTGGCGCGATGCGTTCCTGAACTCGGCCATGCTGCTGGGCGGCATGGGGCCGGTGGAATCTCCACAGACACCCGGGGGCAAGGTTTTTGCCGGTCTGTACGCGCTGTATGCCGGCCTTGTCTTTCTGATAGCCGCAGGCGTGCTGTTTGCTCCGGCCTTGCATCGCATCATGCACAAGTATCACTGGCAACAGGACAAGTCCTCCTGAGATGCCAGCCCCTGTGCATGCACGCCTGCGTCAGGCGACGGCTTTGCTGGTCCAGATATTGGAATTCACGTTCCCAGCCGATGCCGTGATTGATCAGTATTTCAGGGCACACCGTAACATGGGTTCCAAGGACCGTGCGTTTGCGGCGGAGACCGTGTATGGCTGTTTGCGCCACAAGCGGGAGCTGGAAGCCCTGTACGAACCTGTATATAAACCTTCATCCGATGAAGAGACATCGCATTGGCTGGTGGCCGCCTGGTTGCTGAAATACGGCGGTTGGAGTGCCAGGGCCCTGGGGCAGGCCGGTTTTAATGCGGGTGCGGTAGAGTTGGTGGAACGCATCCGCGCCCGTGATCTGTTTGAGTTTCCGCTGGCGGTGCGCGCAAATCTGCCGGACTGGCTGGCAGAGAGTCTCGTCAGGCAATTCGGTGAGGAGGAGACCCTGAAGCTGGCGGAGGCGTTGAATCAGCCGGCAGCGGTGGATATCCGCGTCAATTCCCTGAAAACCAATCGCGAAATTTTGCAGGCACAGCTCAAGGAGGAAGGCTACGAGCTGGTGCCCACTCCCTATTCACCTTACGGTCTGCGGCGCGGCAAGCGCGGGCCACTGTTCACCAGCCAGGCATTCCGTTCCGGACTCTTTGAACTGCAGGACGAGGGCAGCCAGCTCATCGGCCTGCTGGCCGACGCCAAACCCAAAGACAAGATTGTGGATTTCTGCGCCGGTGCCGGCGGCAAGACCCTGCAAATGGCTGCCGTTATGGGCAATACCGGCGTGGTGTATGCTTTCGATGTGTCGCGCAAACGGCTTGACCGGATCAAGCCACGGCTGGTGCGGGCCGGTGTGGATACGGTGCAGCGTCGCGTAATCCGCGATGAACATGATCCGGTGCTCAAGCAATTTGTGGGCATAGCCGATGCGGTGATTGTGGATGCGCCTTGTTCCGGCACCGGTACGCTGCGCCGCAATCCGGACATCAAGTGGAGGGAAATCAATCTTGCGGAATTGACGGTTCTTCAGAGCCGTATCCTCGCCGCGGCTTCCAGGCTGGTGAAACCGGGCGGGCGCCTTGTCTATGCGACCTGCAGCTTGTTGGATGAAGAGAATACAGGCATCACCTCGGCTTTTCTTGCGGCGCAGCCTGATTTCCTGACGGTTCCAGCGGGTGGCGTCCTCGAACGACAAGGCGTGCATATCCTGGGCGCCTATGCTGAGAGCGGAGCCCTCAAGCTTTTACCTCATCGTCATGGTACGGATGGTTTTTATGCGCTGGTCATGGAGCGCCTCACAGGCTGACCGCATCAATCTCGATGGGATCGGTGGCATCCACGCACTGGATGATTTTCTTGTTGGGGCGGCGTTATTTCTCAAACTGAATTATTCAATTAGAGAGCGCGCTTCCGGCCGGCAGGTTCAGGGGCGCGGTTTGGAATTCATCTTGAATGACGATCAGCATTTGGGTTTTTCCATGCGAATCTTGGCAGGCATCCACGACCTCGCCTGCCGGTGGCCCCGCTCCATTGGCATGCACCGGCGTTCCGGGCGGGATGATCTCGCCTGACTCGCAGCTGGCGCGGTGGAGATGACGTTTCACAGCTCCGCGGTAATGGGCGCGGGCGATGACTTCCTGGCCGGTGTAACAGCCCTTCTTGAAATTGATGACGCCCAGTTCTTCCAGCCCCAGCATCTGCGCCACGAAATGTTCCGAAGTTTCCGGGTACAGCACGGGCTCACGGGCAAGAATCCTCAGCAGCGCCCAAGGATCACTGCCAACCGGACACGCGCCTTTCTTTTCAAGAGCACCCCAGAGCAGTATCAGTTCTTCGGGCTCACCCTGAATAACAAAGCGCGGTGTGGCGCCAGGCAGCCGGATGAGAGCAATACCGTTTTTGACAGCCACGGCATTTACCTCAGCCGGTGCAGAACAACCGCAAGCAGCGAGTAAATCGGGCGCGCCCCTGCCTGCGACACCGAAGCGTGCCACAGTGTCACTAACCTCCGTGAGGGTTACCTTGGAGCGCAACACATACATGCAGAGCCGTTTCAGTACCGGCGCCGTGAGTGCCAGGGGTAATGCCATATCGATAGCGCCGTCGCGCTCAAACAGCCGCAGGAGCGTTACCACTCGGCCCTTGGCGTTGTTCCAGGAACTCAATTGGCTGGTGAGTGGCGTTAAGGCCAGTACGTCGGTGCTAAGTTGCCCCTGGAGGAATGCACGGGCATCCACGCCCTCCACCCGGATTAGTCCTTCCTGTGACAGATCCGCTATCACCGTGCCATTTTCTGCGGCCCGCAGTTCAACGGCAGGATTACCGAAATGAGCGACGCCTTCGGCGGCGAAGCGTGCGCCGTGTTGTTGCAGGAAGTTTTGCCAGCTTGGGTGCATGCAGTCATCCGGTCGGAATACCGGCTCATGATAGGGGCAGGCGGCGTCGCTGTCAGCGTGCGCCGGGCATACTGCCGCCTTTGGGTGTAAAATGGCTCCGGCATGCCAAATAACAAGTCCATGTCCGTACAGAAAGCCCAGATACCGTTGCCCAGGTCTTCGCCGGCTCGGCCAACGGCTATACCACAGCCACCCACCAAGCCGCGGGAAATCGGCGGACCCAAGGGCCCGGAGCCGACCCGCTACGGTGATTGGGAGAAAGGGGGGCGCTGCATTGATTTTTAATGCCCCGATTCCAGCAAGTACCGAACCGTCTGTGAGGTAACACCATGGCGTCCGACAACCGGCCCTTGTCACCGCATCTTGGCATTTACCGCTGGCAGATCAGCATGACTATGTCGATCCTGCACCGGCTCACGGGCATTTGGCTTAGCCTTGGCAGTTTGGCGCTTATCTACTGGCTGATCGCCGCCGCCTCTGGGCCGGATATCTACGCCGTGGCGCAGACGCTGCTCGGCAGCTGGATCGGCCAGGTTCTTATGTGGACTTGGGCTTTCAGCCTTTTTTATCACCTCTGCAACGGCATCCGGCACTTATTCTGGGATGCGGGCCGTGGTTTTGAGATTAGGACTTTCTATATCACCGGTTACAGCGTGTGGATCATCAGCTGTGCACTGACAGTGGTCGCCATTCTGTTTGCCTATACCCATGGGAGCCATCCATGAGTTTTCGTACTCCCCTCGGCCGCGCCCGCGGCCTGGGTTCTGCGAAACGGGGCACTGGCCACTGGCTGGCGCAACGCATTACTGCCGTGGCGCTTATCCCCCTGAGCCTGTGGTTCGTAATATCGGTGATGATTTACCTGCGTGCCGATTACGGCACGGTGCTGAACTGGATGCACTCGCCGGTGGTAGCGGTGCTGTTGGTGCTGCTGGTGGCCACACTCTACTACCATGCCTATCTCGGTTTGCAGACGGTAATCGAGGATTACGTGCACGATGAATGGCTCAAGGTGAGCACCCTGGTGCTGCTCAAATTCATCTATATCCTGCTCGCAGCCGCCGGCATCTTTGCAGTCCTGCGCGTCGCCTTCGGAGGCTGAGTACATGGCCGATAGCTACAAGCTGGTTGATCACGTGTACGACGTAGTGGTGGTGGGTGCGGGGGGTGCCGGGCTACGCGCTACTTTGGGCCTCGCGGAAGCCGGGCTATCCACCGCCAACATCACCAAGGTGTATCCCACCCGCAGTCATACGGTGGCCGCCCAGGGCGGTATCAGCGCTTCCCTTGGCAACATGGGCGAGGACGATTGGCGCTGGCACATGTACGACACGGTGAAGGGGTCGGACTGGCTGGGCGACCAGGACGCCATTGAATATCTCTGCCGCCATGCGCCGGAAGCCGTCTATGAACTCGAGCATTTCGGCGTGCCCTTTTCGCGCACCGAGGAAGGCAAGATCTATCAGCGTCCCTTTGGCGGCATGACCACCAATTTCGGCGAAGGCATTGCACAGCGGACCTGCGCGGCTGCCGACCGTACGGGTCACGCAATCC
>DAHVFI010000289.1 GCA_027317045.1 Gammaproteobacteria bacterium | reverse complement strand
AGATTGGACCGGCTCAGGACGAGTGAGCGCATGCGAATATCTTGCAGAAGGTTCGTGATAGGTATATTGCTGCTTGTGGCATTGTCTATCTCAATGCCGGCACTGGCACGTCATTATTCGCAACACTTCAAACTATCCGAGTCCTGCACGCTGCCGCGTCCGGCACAAATCACCGCTACGCTGAACGCTGCCCAGGTAATGGTGGATTTCTCCCCGGGAGGGGATGGCGAGGCATTGATCCTGCAGGCGCTCGCTGCAGCTAGACATAGGATTCTGATACAAGCTTACGGTTTTACCGACCGGCGGATCCTCGCGGCCCTGGGGAGAGCCAAGGCGCGTGGTGTGGAAGTAAAGGTGATTCTCGACAAAACCGATACCCAATGGTATGAGGGGCACGGGCCGGTAGCCTCAGTCATCAGCGCCATGCAGATTTCCGTGTGGATAGACACTTCGGTGAACATTGCGCATAACAAGGTGATGATCATTGATGACACCGGCCTTATCACCGGCTCCTACAACTTCACTTATGCGGCCGCCTATGACAACGCCGAAAATCTTCTGTATATCCGGAACGCACCGGCGCTTGTCAAAGCCTACATCAACAACTGGCGCTGGCGGCAGAGCTGCTCCCAACCATACACCGGCCGGCCCCTGACCTGAATACCGTAAATGAGCGTCGCCACCTATGCCAGCGTGTTGATGCTGCTCAGCAGCGGGCAGGTGGAGATTGCGGAAGTGGGAGCGTTTTGGGGCCAGACGACCCGCGTGCGGCTGCCGGAGATTGCCACCCCGGTGCTGAGCACGCCGATGACGCTGCACATGGCGGGCGAAATGGATAGCATCGTGTATGCGCAACTGCTGGCGGGGCCCGGCCTAAAGCAGGTACGGCGCCGCGCGGATTTCAGCATCGCCTGGAGCCGGCATCGAGCGGGCAGGGGACGGGAGATGCTGGGGGTCAACAGTTTTGCGATTCCGGACCTGGGACTCCACTGGCAGGGAGAGGCTCATGATCAAGAAGCGCGGCAACTGGGCACGGAATTTGCCAGTGTGCTGGCGGAGGAATTCCCGGATCCGATAACGGAAATATTGTGCTATTTCAGCACAGACCTGGAAGCACTCGTAAGCCAGCTGGGAGAGGTTGATTACCTGCAGGCCGGGACCACACTGCCATCAAATCCGGAAAGGCAGGGATAGAAAATTCTGGTCAGGCGCAGTTCAACCGGCACACATCTGCGCCAGAGTGAAGGCCGCCACATAAATCGATTGTGGCACCTCGTTGATTGTGAATGCATGGTATTTGAAACCGCTTTTGTCTTTAAACATCTCGAACTGGAACACGGCAGTCGCGGCTTTGCCCTGATAAGTCACGATACCACCGACATTCACGAAGTCAGTGCCATCGGAAGTGGCGCCGGCCTGCCACTGGGGTGAAGCGAAAAAGCCGTTGACTTCCTGCCCGACGGTTTTTCCCGCACAGTTATCCAGGTGCGCGGTTTTTACCACCTGGATATCGTCCGGGTCGGGTATCCAGTGCGGGTCGGCGGTAAACAACACCTGGTTCTTTTGTTCCTGAGCGATTATCTGCGGCGGCAGTTTTCCGTAGCCCGTGACGGTGATCAGGGCGGCGAGGGTGGCCCCAGTGATGAACAGTGCTTCCACGATGAGCGCGCCCAGCAGCCAGTTGCCCAACTTGAAGCGGCGTCGTTCACGCAGATAGGCGGGATAACCCACGGGCCACACGATCGCAACCAGCCCCAGCCAGGTGAACATGGCTTTGAGGGGGCTGCCGGAATCCCAGGCGCTTGGCGACTGGAAGATTTCGCCGGCTGCGAACCCCGCAGTAATCACTGCCGTGAGCGCCAGCAGCCATACCAGTCCCGAAAAGGAATGGGCCGCGAGCGCCACGATCAGCAATCCCACGACAGCGATCAGCGGGATAGCCAGGAGAAAAATGCCGTAATCCGCCCCGGGCATTTCCGAAGACAACAGCTTGCGCGACCCGGATCGGTTCAGAAATGCTCCGCAATGCGCGCAGCGGGATGCCGCAGGCGTGGATTTCCCGCAGGCAGGGCAGGTTTGCTTAATGGTATTCTGTGCCATTCTTAGCCTCTTCGCCCGTCATGGTGGCTATGTTTCCTTTTCTTTCGAGTCTGGACGGGCGGATGTAGTCGCGTAGCTCTTTTATGGCGGCCATGAGCCAAGCCGTTGCGTGCATGGATTCCGCGTGGATTCCACAGTCTCCGCCGGTGTTCAGCGGCCTGCCGCCAGCGGTAATGGCGGCGCATCTGAATGCGGCGGAAGTTTCCGCGGTCACGATTCCGGTAGCGGGCCGGCAGATTCATATG
>DAHVFI010000282.1 GCA_027317045.1 Gammaproteobacteria bacterium | reverse complement strand
ATCCCTCACCAGACGATAACCGACGGAATCAACCGACGCCCAGCCACCCCAGGTTTCCACGTAGTGAAGGAATTGTGCGCGCCGCACATGACCCTTGACGTTCTCCGGCGTCAGCAGATGCAGGAGCAACGAGTGCCAGCGGCTCAGAAACACCGCCCGGTCATCCAGTTCGATGGCCAGCATGTCAGCGGGCGCAAATTTATCCTTGGCCATCAAATCATCACGGATCTGCCGGGCACGAGCCCCCAAGTCGTAACCGCCGTCGCCAATCTGCTTGAGCATCACACCGTCCGCGGTGCGCGCATTGGCGGTCCACAGACGGCCATCGGGTGGATTGACGATGCGCGGATACTCGCCGGGCGCAAGCCAGCCCATCCATCCCACGCCTGCCTTGTCCCAGTAGGCGGGGAATTCCGGGTCGTAACCTGCGCGCACCGGGATTTTCCCGGCGATGCTCCAGGCGATATTACCGGCCGAATCCGCCACCAGGAAATTCTGCTCCGGCATGCCGGCGCGGTTAGCCACCGCCATGGCCTGCTGCACGTTTTGCGCGCCATCCATGCTGCCGAGCTCCAAATTGGTGGCGGCCGGATCCGCTGCCATCCAGTGCACCGCATACGGTACGCCGCCGTGGTCATGGCCTGATACCGGCCCCCAGATGCTATCGCGCACGTCCAACACTACAGCTTTGTGGCCCGCTATGCGGATGATTTCCTGGTGATGAGCGAACGCGCGCCAGCCGCTGGGCGTCAGATAATAGTTGGGATCGTCTGCCTTGATATGCAACATCACCAGATCTACCCAATCGCCATAGCTGTTGGTGAATCCCCAGGCCACGTGACCGTTGCTGCCCACCACGATCACCGGTAAACCCGGCAGCGTGACTCCGGTAATCGCAATGTCTTTCCAGGAATGCGCAGGATCGGAATAGTTCAATTGCGCGCGATACCAGATATTCGGCACCGTCAGACCTAAATGCATGTCATTGGCGAGAATGGCGTGTCCGTCGGCACTATGGGCCGCATCCACCGCGAAGCTGTTGCTGCCGGTAACCTCAGGTTCAAAAAAATGCCCGCGGTTTATATTTACAAAATCCGCGGCTGGCCAAGTGCGGATATCCACCTGCTTGCCAGACGGAATCGGCGGTGTTGTTAAGGCTTGGCCCATAAGCGGCGCATCCCATTGGGTGCCGGGCGCATTCAGGAACTCAAACAGCGACCCAGGCAGTATCTCGCGCATCAATGCCAGATCCGATTCGCGTCGGTCATCGGCGCCCTGCAAATCGAAATACATGGCGAAGATCACCAGCACCGAATCCTCCGGGCGCCAAGGCCTTGGGCGCTGCATGAGAAGCGCATATTCGAAGGGCCGGGTCGTGAGCGCCTGCAGGCCGGCATTCACGCCAGCGGTGTAAGCATCGATGAGTGCGCGCTGCTCAGGCGTGACCCGCGCCAATACTTCACGGGCCACCGCGCGCAGCCTGAACAGGCGGTGCCGCTCGTCCACCGGCAGCGCCGCCGGCCCCACCAGGGCGGCCAGTTCGCCGGCCGCCAGACGGCGCATCAGATCCATCTGGAAGAACCGATCCTGGGCGTGCAGAAAACCGAGGGCGCGTGCGACATCGAGGCGATTCGATGCCGTGATGGTGGGCACGCCGAGGCGGTCGCGGGTCACCGTGACCGGCGCCGTGAGCCCCGCCAGTTTCACCGTACCGTCCAGCTGGGGCGCGCTGCCGCGCAGGAACAGGAAGCCCGCGATGATGGCCAGCAGTACCAGGATGACGAGGCCAGCTCCCAGACCGATGACGATACGTTTCATGACACCCCCTGTTTCGGCCGCGGACTTCGAGGCCGGCCGAATTGTACCGCCGCTGTCGCCGCGGCCGGCAAGCGCTACTTGTCAGTCATACATAAAACCTGCGCCCTTGGGCAGGCGCGGCATGGGAAAAGCACCGCCGCCCGGACTGCAAAACCCTGCCCCGGGAGAGAGCGCATGACGACGGAAACGGAACGCGTGGGGCATGGCCTGTCACCTGAGCGCGCTGGCCGGCTATGTCATCCCATTCGATTCCCTCCCCGGATCGCTGATGGTGTGGCTCATCAAGAAGGACGAGATGCCGTTCGTGAACATCCAGGACAAGGAGGCTTTGAACTTTCAAATCACCATGGTGATCGCCGCCATCATCAGCCTCGTGCGCTTGTTCGTGATAATCGGCTTCATCCTCATCTGGATTGTCGGCGTCGTTGATCTCATCTTCATCATCCTCGCCACAGTGCAGGTGTCCCAAGGCATAGACTACCGTTATCCCCTTGCTCTGCGACTGATCAACTAGCTAGTCAATTTATTTGTGGGAGCGGTGGTCCCCGCCGCGATTCCAAAAGCATCGCGGCGAATATCGCCGCTCCCACAGCAGCTGTTCAGTAACAACTTCAAGTCTGGCGCAGACTCGCGGCGATGGGCAGGCGCACAGCGCGCAACCCCGGCAGGATGCCGCCCAGCAGCCCCATGACCAGCGCATAGAGAATTCCCAGCAGCAACAACTGTGGTGTTACCGCAAAGCGGAATGCAATGATGCTGAACTGATTGAAGGTGGTGGCTTCGAATCCATTAAACAGCAAATAAGCAAGCACGCCGCCGCACACACCGCCCACGAAACCCAGTACCAGAGCCTCCATCAGGACAGATACCAAAACCGGGATACGGCCAAAGCCAAGCGCGCGCAGCATGGCGATTTCCCGAGTACGTACGGCCACCGCGGAGTACATAGTGTTGATCGCCCCGAACACCGCACCGCCGCCCATGAGCAGTGCAATAATGCCGCCCACGATCGCGATGAACAGACTCATGCCTTGGGCCTGGTCGGCGAAATACTCCGATTCACGCTGCACACTGACATTCAGCCGCGGGTTGTGCTGCAGCGACTGCCGAAACGCGGCGAACACACCGGCATCCGTGAGCCGCGCGTAAACGGAGCTGACGGAATTGCCGCGCTGGTACGCACCCTGCAGCGCCGGCAGGCTGGTCCAGATTTCCTAATTGTGCAGTCCCCCGCCGTCATCGAATATGCCTACCACACGCCAGCGGCGGCGCCCGGTGTGCAGCTCATCGCCCAGCCGCAAGCCGCGGAAAAGCTGCGTGGCATCGCTGCCCACGATCACCTCGTTAAGGCCAGGCGTAAACGTCCGGCCGGCTGTCATGCGCAGGCGGTTGTGCACCAGGAACGCAGCGGGTGTAACCCCGCGAAACGATACATTCGCGTGCATGCCGCTCGCGCGTTTCTTCAGGCTGATCTGCACCAGCAGCTCCGGGGACAGCACCGGACCGGAGGTGGACTGCGCGATGCCGGGTGCTTGCCCGATGATGTCGAGGCTGTTGCCGCTCAGCACGCTGTTGACCTCGGTTCCGGCACCGCCGCGCAGCACGATCGCCACGCGTGGCGAGCCGGTTGCTGCCAGGGTTGCGCGGAAACCGGCGCGGATGGAGAGGATCGCCACCATCACCAGCACCACGCCGGCAAACCCCACCACCGCCACGGCGGAGGAATCCAGCCGGCGATGCAAATTGCGAAAATTCATCAGGCTGATTGCCAACATCTGTGCCGGAGCGCTCACCTCAGATGCTCCGTAAGGCTGCAACAACCTGCAGCCGCAGCGCACGTCCAGCCGGGAGCAGTGCCGCCACCATGCCGAGCAACAGCATGAGCGCTCCGGCCAAAACCACGGTGCTCGCCGGTATGGACAATCCCGGCAGAAATTCGAGGAGCGCGGCGGGTATGGCGGCGATTACGCCGTATGCAAAAGCCAGCCCGACCAGTCCCCCGCAGACCGTGATCGCCAGTGATTCCACCAGCACCATGACCACCAGGCGCCACCTGTCAAATCCCAGCGCCTTCATCAGCGCGAGCTCCGCTGTGCGTTCACGCACCGACTGTGCCATGGTGTTGGCGGTGACCAGCAGCATCGTAAACAGCACCGCACTGACCACCGCAGTGACTATGGTGCCGATGTCGCCAAACTGTGCGGCGAAATCCTGCACTACGGCCTTTTCCGTCGCGGTGCGGGTTTCGTGGGGTGAATTGGCAAACAGCGCGTCCACTGTCTGTGACACGTTTCCGGCAGCAGCAGCATTAGCAATCTTGAGTACGAACCAGCTCACGCTGTCCTTGCCAAAGGAGCGTACATCGTTGAGATAGCTGTAATGCATGAGCAGCTGATTGTCGGCGCCGGACTGCGGTGTGGTGTAAAAACCATCCACGTTCGCTTCCCAGGTATTGCCGCCTTTGGCATCGCGCCAGATGCTGGAGCGCAGCGGAATCTGCGCACCGGGTTTCCAGCC
>DAHVFI010000274.1 GCA_027317045.1 Gammaproteobacteria bacterium | reverse complement strand
CAGCCGTCCCATGCTGATTGAAGTGCAGGCGCTGGTGGATGAAAGCCATCTCGCCAATCCGCGCCGCGTGGCCGTGGGCCTCGATCCCAACCGCCTATCCATGCTATTGGCAGTGCTGCATCGCCATGGCGGAGTCGCCATGTTCGACCGTGATGTGTTCGTGAACGTGGTAGGCGGATTGCGTGTTAACGAAACCGCCGCCGACCTGCCGGTTTTGCTGGCGGCCTTATCCAGTTTTCGCGACCGGCCGTTGCCGAATGACCTGGTGTTATTTGGTGAAGTGGGATTGGCCGGCGAAATCCGGCCGGTATACAACGGCGAAGAACGTCTGCGCGAAGCCGCCAAGCACGGTTTCAAGCGCGCTGTCGTGCCGAAAGGCAATGCACCGCATAAAAAAGCTATTGATGGCATTCAGGTGGTGCAGGTGAGCCGGCTTCAGGAAGCGCTGCATGCGATTTGATTTACTTTGCGTGTCAAGTTGATGAGCACTGAGAAGGTTGACTGTCCTAGGTATGCTGAATTAACGCCGCGCGCTTCACTCGAGAGCAAATCATTAACCAGCGGCATAATTTGTTTCTCTGTAATGCCCCAGCCGTGAGAATCGCAGCGGGACGCCGCTGCTACTTTTTATCCTCGGCCGGTTCAGTCACCGCCGGTTGTATGCGCACGGTCTTCACCGCGCTGCCGCTGGTCTGCACGATCTCCAGGGGATAACCTGCAAGTTTGAGGCTGGTGCCGGGCTGCGGGATGGTTTCCAGGTACTCCAGAATCAGGCCGTTGAGGGTCTTGGGGCCGGTGGTTGGCAGATGCCAGTTCATGGTGCGGTTCAGGGCGCGCACGTTGGCATTGCCGTTTACCAGATAACTGCCATCCGCTTCCTTATATAGGTCCTTCTGTTGGGCAGCCGGATCCGAGGTGAATTCACCCACGATTTCTTCAAGGATATCCTCCAGTGTGACCAGGCCCTGGATATCGCCGTATTCATCCACCACCAGGCCTATGCGCCGTTTAGCCGCCTGGAAATTCAAAATCTGGCGTTGCAGGGGCGTGCCTTCCGGCACGAAATACGCTGCCCGCAGGATTTCGCGCAATTTCTCGCGTGTGGGCTCTTGGTGCATCACCAGATGCAGGAATTCACGTGCGTGCACGAAGCCCAGCACATCGTCAATGCTGTCCTCGTATACGGGCAAGCGCGTATGCTGGCTGGTGCGCAGTTGCGCCATGATTTCATCCCAATCGGCACTGATATCAATTCCGCTGATTTCATTGCGCGGCACCATGATGTCCTCGACGGTGATGCTCTCCAGATCCAGAATGTTCAACAGCATGCGCTGATGGCGCTTGGGAACAAGGCCACCGGCTTCCATCACCACCGAGCGCAATTCTTCCTGGCTCATGGAATGTATCGTTGGGCTGTTGACCAGTACACCAAACAAGCGCAGCACGCCATTCGCCAATAGGTTTACTACCCACACGATGGGATAGAAAACCCGCAACAGCGGCGTCAGAGCGAAAGCCGCGGGAAAGGCAAGCTTTTCCGGGTGCAGAGCCGCCAGGGTTTTCGGTGCCAGGTCGCCGAAGATCAGCAGCAACAGGGCAATCAGGATGGTGGCCACCAGCACAGTGCTGCTACCACCGATGCGTAACGCGATCAGGGTGGCGATCGCCGTGGCAAAGGCATTGGCCAAGGTGCTGCCCAGAAGCACAATGCCAATAACCCGGTCCGGGCGTTTTAATAGATGCTCGGCCAGCAGTGCGCCGCGATGGCCGGCGCGTGCCAGATGACGGAGACGGTAGCGATTGAGGGAAATGAGGCCGGTCTCGGAACCTGAAAAGAATGAAGACAGGATCAGCAGGATGATCAGCGCGGCGACGAGTACCCAAAGCGGAACGTTTCCCAAAGTCCGATCACCTCACTCAGGACATGAGATTCCAGTGCCGATCGAGAATCAGCTCCAGCACCGCCTTACTGCCGAAATACGCCAGCATCAGCACCACGAAACCACCTAGCGTCCAGCGAATCGCGGTGCGGCCGCGCCAGCCGAACCGCCATCTTCCCCATAGCAGAATCGCAAACACCAGCCACGCCAGCAGCGACAGCACAGTCTTGTGCACCAAGTGCTGGGCCATCAGGTTATGCACAAAAATGAAGCCCGCGAACAGCGCCAGTGTCAGCAGGACAAAACCGGCGATGATGAGCTGGAACAGAAAGCGTTCCATGAGCTGCAGCGGCGGCAACGCGCTCCACACGCCGCCCGGCATGCGTCGCCGTAGCCGATGCTCCTGCACTGCCATCAGCATAGCCTGCAGTGCCGCTACCCCCAGCAGGCTGTAGGCTATCAAAGACAGGATGATGTGTGCATCCAAGGGCCAGTCATTTTCAATCACCATGAGCCGGTCGCTGGGAAACAACTCTGCCAGCAGGATGCTGAGGCCGGCCAACGGCAACAGCACCATGCCGAGATTTTCGAAATGCGGTTTGAACAAGGTGGCGAGTGCAATCAGTGCCACTAACCAGCCGACCAGCGAAGCGGCGTTGAAGAACCCCAGGTCCATGCCATGGGGGGTGAAGATCAGTGCGTAGAGCAATAAGGTATGCAACAGAACGGCGGTGACGGCAGCGCTGCCCACGAAACCCCGGCGTTCGCGGATAAACGCCGGCCCGCGCTTGAAGAACGCCAGCAGCAGCGCCAGCGCCGCCACGCAGTAGAGGATCAAATCAATGACAGCCAGACTGGTGAACCGCATACACATCGCTCAGAGTGTGCTTATCCACCGGCGCATCATCGCACAGGCACAGGCGTTGGGTGAAGCCGTGGGGCAATACCGCAAACAACGGCGGCATCCAGGCGTCCTTTGATACCACCCGCCATGCCAGCGGTGGACTTAAAGAGCGTATCTCAAGCCTGGGTCCCGGGAGTTGAATGCCCCGGATGGGTCATGCACCCTTGAGCAAAGAGCGGTGCGATGCCCGAGCTATAATCCGTATTCCGGTTCCAATAGCGCGGCGATCCCATGTTTGAAGCCTTAAGTGCACGTCTCACGCGCACACTCGATATGCTGCGCGGCAGCGGCCGGCTCACGGAAAACAATATCCGCGACGTGCTTCGCGATGTGCGCATGGCGCTTTTGGAAGCGGATGTGGCGCTGCCGGTCGTCAAGGTCTTTATCGAGCAGGTGCGCGCACGGGCATTGGGTGTCGACGTTCTAAAGAGTCTCACGCCGGGTCAGGCGCTCATCAAGATCGTGCACAATGAGCTGGTGGCGGCCATGGGCGGCGACGATGCCCAACTTAATCTCAGCACGCGTCCACCCGTGACGATATTGCTGGTGGGACTGCAGGGCGCCGGCAAGACCACAACGGCGGCCAAGCTGGCGCGTTTCTTGCACGCACGGCTGGATAAGAAAGTCGCGATGGTGAGTGCCGATATTCATCGTCCCGCGGCCCGGGAACAGTTGCAGAAACTGGCGCATGAGATCAGCGTCGGCTATTTCGCGCCGCCAGGCGATGATCCGGTAAAGATTGCGCAAATGGCATTGAACGATGCGCGCAAGCAACTTTACGATGTGCTGATCGTGGATACCGCCGGCCGTCTGCACGTGGACGATGCCATGATGCAAGAAGCGCAGCGCATCCACATGGCGGTGGAGCCCGTGGAAACCCTGTTCGTGGTGGATGCCATGGCCGGGCAGGATGCCGCGAATGCCGCCGCCGTCTTCAGCCAGAGTTTGCCGCTCACCGGTATTGTGCTTACCAAAGCCGATGGCGATGCCCGTGGTGGGGCAGCCCTGTCCGTGAAGCACATCACCGGCACACCCATCAAGTTCCTGGGCATGGGTGAAAAAACCACGGCGTTGGAAGTCTTTTATCCGGAGCGGCTAGCCTCGCGCATTCTCGGTATGGGCGACGTGCTGTCGCTGGTGGAAGAGGCGCACCAAAAAGCCGATCATGAAAAGGCCGGCAAACTTGCCGACAAGCTTAAAAAAGGCAAGGGCTTTGATCTGGAGGATTTCCGCGATCAGTTGCAGCAAATGATGAGCATGGGTGGGCTTACGGCCATGCTCGATAAACTCCCGGGTGCCGGCCGGATTCCGGAACAGGCCAAGGCACAGTTCAATGATCGGGATGTGCGCCGGCAGATCGCCATCATCAATTCCATGACCATCAGGGAGCGACGACGCCCGGAACTCATCAACGGTTCCCGTCGGCGACGCATCGCGCAGGGCTCCGGCACCCAGGTGCAGGAAGTGAACCGGCTGCTCAAACAGTTCGAGCAGCTTTCCCGGGTGATGAAGCAGATGGCGGGCGGCGGCGGCATGGCCCGCCTGCTTCGGAACCTGAAAGGCCGCCTGCCGCCGGGGTTTCCGACCCGGTAATCCGATGCCGGGTGTCTGCAAGTCCTTCTCAGCCCTTCACTTTTGGTCAGAATCCCGTAAAATGCGCAGTCCCCCGGCGGCCGGAACAATCC
>DAHVFI010000272.1 GCA_027317045.1 Gammaproteobacteria bacterium | reverse complement strand
ACGGTGCCACTGTCGCCACATTCTTGCCTGCGCTCGGTCCCTGAGGACGAAACATGAGCGCCATCCCCGAAGAATTCATCCGCCGCACCGCGCAACTTTCCGAAGAGGCCACGCGGCCCTATCCCAATTCCCGCAAGCTGTGGGTGCCCGGTTCGCGGCCCGATCTGCGGGTCGGCATGCGCGAAGTGCGCCAGTCCGAGACCCCGGCGCTGCACGGTGCCGAGGCCAATCCGCCCATACCACTCTATGACACTTCCGGGCCCTATACGGACCCGGCGGCCCACATTGATCTGGTGCGCGGCCTGCCGCCGCTGCGGGCCCGCTGGATCGAAGAGCGCGCCGATACCCAGCCGCTGAGCGATTTCACCTCCGAGTACACGCGCCGCCGCAATCGAGATTCGAAGCTGGCGGATATCCGTTTCCCGGAGCCGCCCAAGCCGCGCCGCGCCAAAGCCGGCGCCAACGTCACCCAGATGCATTACGCGCGCAAGGGCATCGTCACGCCGGAGATGGAATACATTGCCATCCGCGAGAACCTGCGGCTGGAAGAACTGCGCCGCGATGCGCGCTACGGCCAGTTGTTGAAGCAGCACCGCAGCGAAAACTTCGGCGCAGCGATCCCCGATACCATCACGCCTGAATTCGTGCGCGACGAAGTGGCCCGCGGCCGCGCCATCATCCCCGCCAACATCAATCATCCGGAACTGGAGCCCATGATCATCGGCCGCAACTTCCGGGTGAAGATCAACACCAACATCGGCAATTCCGCGGTCACCTCCGGCATCGCCGAGGAAGTGGAGAAGATGGTGTGGTCGGCGCGCTGGGGCGGCGACACCCTCATGGACCTGTCCACCGGCAAGAACATCCATGAGACCCGCGAGTGGATCATCCGCAACGCGCCCATGCCCATCGGCACCGTGCCCATCTATCAGGCGCTGGAGAAAGTGGACGGCAAGGCCGAGGACCTCACCTGGGAGATGTTCCGCGACACCCTCATCGAGCAGGCGGAGCAGGGCGTGGATTACTTCACCATCCACGCCGGCGTGCGCCTGCCGTTCGTGCCGCTCACCGCCGAGCGCGTCACCGGCATCGTGTCCCGCGGCGGATCCATTATGGCCAAGTGGTGCCTGTCCCATCATCAGGAGAGTTTCCTCTACACCCACTTCGAGGACATCTGCGAGATCATGAAAGCGTATGACGTGTCGTTCTCCCTGGGCGACGGCCTGCGGCCCGGCTGCATCGCCGACGCCAATGATGAGGCACAGTTCGCGGAACTGAAGACCCTGGGCGAGCTGACCAAGGTCGCGTGGCGGCACGACTGCCAGGTGATGATCGAAGGCCCGGGGCATGTGCCCATGCAGCTCATCAAGGAGAACATGGATAAGGAACTGGCGGAATGTTACGAAGCGCCGTTCTATACGCTGGGGCCGCTGACCACCGACATCGCCCCGGGTTACGACCACATCACCAGCGCCATCGGCGCCGCCCAGATCGGCTGGTACGGCACCGCCATGCTCTGCTACGTGACGCCAAGGAGCATCTGGGCCTGCCGGATAAACAGGACGTGCGCGACGGCATCATCGCCTACAAGATCGCGGCGCATGCGGCGGATCTGGCCAAGGGCCATCCCGGCGCGCAATTGCGCGACAACGCGCTTTCAAAAGCCCGCTTCGAATTCCGCTGGGAGGATCAGTTCAATCTGGGGCTGGATCCGGACAAGGCGCGGGAATTCCACGATGAGACCCTGCCGAAGGACTCCGCCAAGCTCGCGCATTTCTGTTCCATGTGCGGCCCGCATTTCTGTTCGATGAAAATCACCCAGGACGTGCGGGAATATGCCAAGCAGGGCATGCAGGAAAAAGCCGCCGAGTTCAAGCAGAGTGGCGTGGAGATATACAGGAAAGCCTGATGTATATGTTGTGCGCTTTGATGTTGGGCTTCCTGCGTCAGCCCAATCTACATGAACTACCGGAAGGCGTAGCTAAATCCAGCAACCTGCATTAATTGATGGCCGAGTCAGGCCGAACGAGGGAAATGTATGAATTTCGGGATTCTGGTTTTTCCTCAGGTCGAAGAACTGGATTTTGCCGGTCCTTGGGAAATGCTCACACTGTGGAGCAAAGTCGCCGGCGGCCCGGAAAACTGCCTGATAGTCAGTGAGACAGCATCACCCGTCATCTGCGCCAAGGGCTTGTCGGTAAATCCGCATGTTTCCTTTAAGGACTGCCCGCGGCTCGATTACCTGCTGGTTCCCGGAGGAGTGGGTGCGCGCCAGCAGGTGAATAACCAGGTATTGACCGGTTTTGTCGCGGCCCAGGCGCGGAATTGCAAGGCTGTGTTGTCCGTATGCACTGGCGCGTTCATCCTGCATGCCGCCGGGCTGCTGTCCGGAAAGAAGGCCACGACCCATTGGAATTCGCTTGAAAGATTGCGGGCCTTGGGCGACGTACAGGTAGTGGAACAGCGTTTCGTGCGCGACGGCCACATCTGGACATCCGCGGGTATTTCAGCGGGCATGGATCTCATGCTGGCATTCATCGCAGACGTTGCTGGTGAGGAGGCGGCCGGGCAAGTGCAATTCCATGCCGAGTACTACCCCGCCTCGACCCGGTACGGTGATTTCGAGAATCATGAACACGCGCCGACCTATCTTAAACAACTTACGTGATCTGGCTTACGCACCAACCCACGTGAGCCGCATGGCGCGGGCCCGCTCGCGCAGGGTGCGGGCCGGGACCCTGCCTTCCGCCAGCATGCGTAGGTTGGGCTGACGAAGGAAGCCCAACATCACACAAGGAAGTGATTACAAGATGCGTTACCGAAGAGCTCTGGTCGCTGGTGGCACTTTCTTCTTTACTGTTAATCTCGCCGATCGTCGTACCGATATCCTCGTGCGCCATATCGACGATCTGCGACAGGCGCTGGACAAGGTAAAGAAAACGTATCCCTTTGCGCTGGTGGCGATGGCGGTCATGCCTGAACATCTGCATACCATCTGGCGATTGCCGGCGGGCGATGCGGATTATCCGATGCGGTGGTCCTTATTCAAGGCGGGATTCTCACGTCGACTGAAAACGGATGAACGCATCCGTCCGAGCCGCAAGGCGAAACGTGAACGGGGCATCTGGCAGCGGCGGTACTGGGAACACCAAATCCGGGACGACGCTGATTTGGCACGACACGTGGACTATATTCACTATAATCCGGTCAAACACGGCTTGGTTGGACAACCGGTGGATTGGCCGCATTCGACCTTGCATGCCTATATTGAGAGGGGCATGGTGGCCGCGGATTGGGGTGGATTTGTGGAAGAGTCAGGAGTTGGTTTCGGTGAACGATGAACGTTGGGCTTCCCTCGTCAGCCCAACCTACATGAACTACATTGAGAGGGGTATGGTGGCTCCGGATTGGGGCGGCCGAGTAGATGACGCCGGAGGCGATTATGGCGAGCGACAAGATGTTGGGCTTCCTGCGTCAGCCCAACCTACGTGAGTTCACGCGCTAGCCCGTGCTAAACGCACGGCGCGGGCACGCTCGCGCAGGGTGCGGGCCGCGACCTTGCCTTCCGCCAACTCCTCCACAATGGTTTCGTTGTCGCGGGCGCGCAGGATGCGCAGCGCGGCGCCCACGTCGCCGGCCACCTGGGTCAACAGCTCGCGCTCGTCTTTGGCGTAATGTTCGCTCGGCCGGTTCAGGCAGACGATGGCACCGCGCAGGTTCCCCAGCACCACCATGGGGAACACGCAGCCATCGTTGCCCAGGGCGCTGCCCGCATCGGGCAAATCTACCGCCTCGCGCTCTGTGCGAATCGCCACCAGTGCCGCATCATCAATGTCCAGTTCCTCCGGGAATGAACCTTCGCCATCCTGTCGGAGTCGCTTGTAACCTTGCTTTTCCGCCGAGTAGATGGCGACTGCCGGCGCGTTCATGTGCCGCCGGATCTCGCGCACCGCCGCGTCCAGCAACTTTGAAGCGTTTTCCATGTGCCCGGCCTGGCGGGCGAAAGTTCTTAAGGCTTTCTCGGAAAGATATTTCCTGCGGAAAAACACCCGCTCGACCACGCGGTCCATGTAGGTGCGCAGCTTGCCGAGCACAATACCCAGGGCCAGCGGAATCACGATTTGCAACAGCAGTCCCGTGTTCTGGCCAAGCGTGGCACGCAGCGCCACGCTGTTCAAGGCGGCGATGATGCCCACCACCAGCGCGGTGGTGGCGCCATACACCAGGGTACGGTCTAGGACCACGCTCACGTCCACCACCCGGTGGCGCAACACCGTATAGGCAAAACCGCAGAAACCCACGGCGATGAAGGCGCTCTGCACGGCCTGGGTGGTGACCAGATCCATCACCGAAGTGTTGCTCAAGAATATTGACACCAAGAGAAACGCAAGGCTGAACAATAGCCAGCGCAAGTGCGGCTTCTGAGCCTGCGCGGCGTGGCTGTATCCGTAAAGCAGCATGAGCGCCGGCACAAAATAGGCAGCCGTGAACAGGATGCCATAGGCCGGATTCATCAACTCGCCCGAGCCGCTCAGCGCATACAGCAGGTGTCCGCCGAGTAACGCACTTATGCCGACCGCCAGGACCAGGGCAAAACACACGCGTGCAATCTGTCTGGCGCGCGATGTGAGCGCCGTACCCACGATAGTTTCGATCATGAGATAAAAGCACACGCGGCTAAGGCTATACGCAGCGATGGCGAGCGATTGCATCCACAGGCCGAAGTTGGCGTCGGTGGCGAAACCATAATTGAACGCAAAACCGACCAGTATGAGCATTAACCAGATTGCCATGTAACCGGCGGCCCGGTCCCGGCCGCGCCACAGGACTAGCAACCCCAGAACAGCGACTAACAGGAAATTCCCTAGGAAAATCCAGTTGGACACACGCGCACGCGGGTTGAAAGCCATGCGCATGGTGGTCACCGGCACAGTTGCACTCATGTCACCCTTCTGGATGACGAACGGGTAGGTTTTCCCCGCCGGCAGCGTACCCTGCATACCGTAGATGACGACGGCAGCGCGGACCGATGGATCCAGCGCCTGGAGATCGACCCGAT
>DAHVFI010000259.1 GCA_027317045.1 Gammaproteobacteria bacterium | reverse complement strand
GGTCGGCGGTGCCCTGGTTGTTGGTCTGCACGAAGAACGGCACGAACGCCTGGCCGATGACGGCCAGCGACTGGTAATCGCCCAGGAACAAACCCTCGGCGTTGGGCGCCAGATCCAGATCGAAGGACCCGGAGATGTGCTGTTCGCTCCAGTGCACGCCGTCGGTGGACGAGGTGAACCAATAATCGGTGATCAGCTGACTTGGATCGCTGGTGTTGTTCCTGAAATCGAAATAGCTGACGCCGATGGTGCCGTCGGCCAGTATGGCCACGCTGGGGGTGAAAGCCTCCACCGACGGAACCGAGTTGATCTCCACCGGGGCGCTCCAGGTCTGGCCGTCGTCCAAGGATTGGGTCAGGGCGATGCCGTCGTGCTGGCCGTTGGAAAAACGCGCATCCTGCCACACTACCACCAGCTTGCCGCCGGGACCCGCGGCCGCCTGCGGCAGGAAACCGCCGTCGCGCACCGGCGCGCCGGTATTGGGGTCGCTGGTTCCCACGGATAAATCCTGTGCCACGGCGATCGGCGCCGACCAGGTGGCGCCTTGGTCGGTGGAGCGCATCACCTTAATGACCCCCGTGGTATTGCCGGAGCTGTTGTCAATCTCCTCGAGGACATCCACGATGCTGCCGTCGGAAAGCCCCACGATTTCATTGCCGATGGTCTGATTGTTGAATCCCGGATTGTAGATGGGCACGGCGGACTGCCAGGATTGGCCGCCGTTGGTGCTGCGCGCGAAATACGCGGGCCCATAGCCACTGGTATCGAGCCGGTCCCAGACGGCATACACATAGTTCGGATTGTTGGGGTCGGCGGTAATGGTTTCCTTGTCATTGAAGGCGTTGGCGCCGTCCAGGATGAGCGTCGCCGGGTTGCTCCAGGTGACGCCGGCGTCGGCGGAGCTGCTCACCAGCACGCTGCTTTGCGAACCAGCTCCCATGATGTCACCACTGAAAGAGATGGAGATAACATAGGCCACGCCGTTGGGGGAGAATGTCACCCAGGGGTCGGAGGCGCGGGCATAATCACCGCCGTTGGTGTTATTGCCGCCGCCGCAGATGGAGAAATTGATGGGCTGCTCGCTCCAGGTCTTGCCGTCATCCAGGCTGCGCCCTATCACCAGTCCGTGGGCGCCGCCGTCGGACCAGCGATCCTGTTGCCAGATGCCGATGAGGTTGGAAGGGTTGGTGGGATTCACCGCGACGTAAGGCTCTACTTCCGCGTTTTCATAGTTCACGCTGCCGGTCATGCCACCGCCGCAATTGGCGGCGTAGGGCGAGGTGCCGGACACCCGCACCAGCGGCGCACCCGGCGGGGGCAGTGTCGCGGGGGGTGGCATGCCTGAGGACGAGGAGGATGAACCCGAACCGCCCCCACAACCGGCGACCAGGGACAGCAGCGTCGCCAGCATCAATGGACCGGCACGTCCTGCCAGCGTTTGCATGTACATTGAACAGCCTCCGCCCAGTCGTCAGAATTGGTGCTGGATCCCGGTTGCTTAGCATATAACAATTATCCGGCTGGACCCGAAGCTTTCAGCGCCGGCGGGATGCCAGTCAGTTTGCCGGATTCGGCAGCGACAGGTTGCGGTACAGCTTCCAATGGCCATCGGTTTGCCGGCGCCAGATGGCGAGATACCTGCCGGCGGCGACCTGGCCATTCCCGCGCACCGACCCCGCGGTGCCCCATTCATAGATGAAGTTTTGGTCGCGCACGGAGCCCAGGGAATGCACCGTGGCCACCTGTGCCGCCCCGTATTTCAAGAACTCCGCGTGTAGTTGTTTGCGGATCGCCGCGCGTCCACGCACGCATTTGCCGTCCGGCCCGCAGTCCACGGCATCCGCAGTGAAAGTGCCCGCAATCAGGTCGGCGTTGCCTTGTTTCATGCCGGCGACCCAAGCGTCGTTGCCGGCGGTAATATCGGCGACAGCCGCCATGCTAGGGTCATGCTTGCCCGCGGGGCCGGCAATCGCCAAACCGCTGGCCAGCAACAGGACGGCGATACACGTTGATTTCAGTTTGCGGTCATTCATGGAAAGCCTCCTGTAGGGTTCGCAAGGGCGCCCGCGTTGCCGCAGGCGACAAGAGGTATATAGCACCCCGGATAATGCTTTCCAGCCATACAAAAATTATTCAGATTTAATTCAGTTTCGTGCGGTCATCGCGGTGAAAAGCTCTATGAAATTCCATCCGCAGCGGCGAACGAACACAAGTATCTATGGATAAAGGCAGGCTGATCGGCGTGGTCATTTTTCAATACACAAAAAGAAAGGGCCTGTGCGCCGCACAGGCCCTGGTTGCGCGATTACGCCCTACCAAATCACGCAAATAGGCTGGTTCACCATCGGGCTCTTTTTCGGCACATGGAAAGCCTGCTGGAATTGCGGCAGGTTGGCCAGGGTGCCGTTCACCCTATCCATGGCCGGCGGATGCGGATCCGTGGTCACCCGGCGGCGGGCCTCCTCGGGGCGAATGTTGCTCGCCCAGACGTGAGCTGCGCCCAGGAAGAACTGCTGGTCGGGTGTGAAGCCATCAATGGTCTTGGCCTCTTTGTAATACGGCGAGGCATGGAAGGCACGCCATGCGAGTTTCAGGCCGCCCAGGTCCGCGATGGCCTCGCCGGTCACCAGCTTGCCCTGCACGTGCACATCGCCATCCACGGTGTAGCCGGAGAACTGCTTGACGATGCATCGCACGTTCTTCTCGAAATGCCGTTTATCCGCCCTGGTCCACCAGTTCTTCAGGTTGCCGTGGCCGTCGAACTGGCTGCCCTGATCGTCAAAACCGTGGGTAGTCTCATGGCCCATGACGTAGCCGATGGCGCCGTAGTTCACCGCCATGGGGGCGTTGGGATCGAAAAACGGCGGCTGCAGGATACCGGCTGGGAAGTTGATGTTGTTCATGGAGGGATCGTAGTAGGCATTCACCGTTTGCGGTGTCATGAACCACTCGCTCTTGTCCACCGGCTTGCCAATCTGGTTGAGTTCGCGGTTGTTCTCGAACTCATTGGCGCGTATCACGTTCAATACATAAGGTCCCCGGTCAATGCTGAGGGCGGAATAATCACGCCACTTGTCCGGATAACCGATGCGCTCGCCCATGAGCGCGAGTTTCTTGATGGCCGCCTGGCGGGTTTTGGGGCTCATCCAGGAAATGGTTTCCAGATCTTTCTGCAACGCGGCGCGGATACCGTGCAGTATGTCCAGCACCGCTGCCTTGGAAGCGGGTGGGAATTTCTGTTCTACGTAGGCCTTGCCGACTGCGAACCCTAAGGCACGGTTCTCGGT